>DASXKV010000003.1 GCA_036496605.1 Gemmatimonadaceae bacterium
CTACCGGAACTTCTATAACGGGGGCGGAGTCGCAGTCGCGGACCTGAATGGCGACGGCCTTCCCGAGGTGGTGCTCACCTCGAACGAGGAGGGGCCAAAGCTCTACCTGAACAAGGGGCAGTTCCACTTCCGCGACATCACTAAGGCATCTGGCTTAACGACAGACCGGGCCTCGTGGACCACCGGTGTCGCCATCGCGGACGTGAACGGCGACGGCCTGCTCGACATCTACATCTGCCGCGCGGGGCCCGGGACGCCAGAGCAGCGCCCGAACCAGCTCTGGATCAACCAGGGCGTGGACAAGGATGGCATCCCGCACTTCAAGGAAAAGGCGAAGGAGTACGGCGTCGCCGACGAAGGCTATTCCACGCAGGCAGCATTTCTCGACTACGATCACGACGGCAAGCTCGATCTCTTCGTGATCGAGAACTCGCCGCGGTCGGTGAGCAACGCCGGCCAGCGAAATCTGCGCAGCGAACGGAGTCAATACGGCGGCGCGAAGCTCTACCACAACGACGGCGGACATTTCAGCGACGTGACCGGGCAAGCGGGCATTTACAGCCCCGATATCGCCTTTGGTCTCGGGGTGGCCGTAGCCGATGTGAACAACGACGGATGGCCGGACATCTACGTCTCCAACGACTTCGCCGAACGCGACTATCTGTACATCAACAATCGCGACGGAACGTTCAGCGAAGTGCTCGACAAGGAGATGCCCGTCGTCAGCTACTTCTCGATGGGTCTCGATGTCGCGGATCTCGAGAATAGCGGATGGCTCGACGTCTACACGACCGATATGCTGCCGGAGGACCAGGTTCGTCTCGCGACCACCTCCACCTTCGAGAACTGGGAGACGTACCAGAGTCGCGTGCACGGCGGCTATCACCATCAGATCATGCGCAACATGCTTCAGCGCAACAACGGTGATGGCACCTTCAGTGAACTGGGCCAGATGGCTGGAGTCGCGCGAACGGACTGGAGTTGGAGCGCGCTCATCGCCGATCTCGATCTCGATGGGCGAAAGGACATCTTCGTCACAAACGGCATCGCGAAGGACGTGACGTCCCAGGACTACATCGCCTTCATCGCGAACGGCGCGACGATTCGCAGCATGACGAATGAGGGCCGCCAGCGCGCCGACCTTCTCAAGCTGACTGGCGCGATGACGTCCACACCGCTGCTGAATTATGCGTTCCATAACACCGGCGGCTTGCATTTCACGAACGAAGCCGCGGCCTGGGGGCTCGCGACGCCGAGCTTCTCGAGCGGCGCGGCGTACGCCGACCTCGATGGCGACGGCGCGCTCGATCTCGTCGTGAACAACGTCGATCAGGAAGCCTTCATCTATCGCAACAACGCGCGCAAGCTGCATCCCGAGAATCACTTTCTCCGCGTCGCGCTGGCGGGCGACGGAGGGAATCGATTCGGTATTGGCGCACGCGTCACGGTGTACGCCGCGGATGACACGTTCATGCAGGAAGAGTCACCGCAGCGGGGCTTTCAGTCGAGCGTCGACTACGTGCTCGATTTCGGCCTCGGCGCCCACGCGACGGTAGACTCGTTAGGCGTGCAGTGGCCGACGGGCAAGGTCACGACACTTCGAGACATCGCCGCGAATCAGTCGGTGACAGTGCACGAACGCGATGCGGTGGGCAAAACACCAATCACCAATCACCAATCACCAACCACGCTCTTCACGGACGTCACCGCCGACACAAAATTCGACTTCAAGCATCAGGAGAACGACTTCGCCGACTTCGATCGAGAGCCGCTGATGCCCAAGCTGCTCTCGACCGAGGGTCCTTATCTCGCCGTTGGCGACGTGAACGGCGATGGCCTGGACGACGTGTACATCGGCGGCGCGAAGAACCAGGGCGGCAAGCTCCTGATTCAGCAGCGCGACGGACGCTTCGTGAGCGCGAACGATTCGCTCTTCGCCGCGGACGCGATCTCGGAGGATCTCGGCGCCGTCTTCTTCGACGCGAATGGCGATGGCCGCCCCGACCTCTACGTCGTGAGCGGCGGCAACGAGTACAACGAAGGGGCAACGGCGCTTCAGGACCGGCTATACATCAACGACGGGCATGGAAAATTTCACAAGGCCGTCGGATATCTCCCGCCGGAGTCGTCGAGCGGCTCACGCGTCGTCGCCGCCGACTACGATGGCAACGGCACGATCGATCTGTTCGTCGGCGGACGCGTGTCGCCGTGGGCGTATGGCGCCGATCCGGAAAGCATGCTCCTGCGCAACGACGGCAAAGGACACTTCACCAATGTGACGGCGACGCTGGCGCCCGAGCTCCAGCACGTCGGCATGGTGACGGACGCCATGTGGCGTGACATCGACGGCGACGGGCGTCTCGACCTCATCGTGGTCGGCGAGTGGATGCCAATCACCATCTTCCACAACGAGGGTGGCGGCCGCCTCAAGCGCATGCAGGTGAAGGGGCTCGAGAACACCAATGGCTGGTGGAATCGCATCATCGCCGGGGACCTCAATGGTGACGGAAAGGTCGACTTCATTGTCGCGAACCTCGGGCTCAACAGCCTCTTCCGCGCGTCGCCTAACGAGCCAGTGACGATGTACGTGAAGGACTTCGACGGCAACGACATCGCCGAGCAGATCATCTCGATCTACAATCATGGTGTGAGCTATCCGCTTCCACAGCGAGACGAGCTGCTCGGGGCGCTGCCGTTTCTCGCCTCGCGATTCCCGCGCCACAAGGATTTCGCGGGCAAGTCGGTCACCGATATCTTCACACCACAGGAGTTGTCGGACGCGGTCGTGAAGAAGGCCTACACGTTCGCGACGTCGCTGGTTCTCAACAAGGGCGACGGCTCGTTCAAGGTCGTGCCGCTGCCTGACGAAGCGCAGATCGCGCCGATCTATGGCATGCTCGCGGCGGACGTCGACCGCGACGGCCACACCGACCTGTTGCTCGCCGGCAACTTCGACGGATTCAAGCCGCAGATTGGGCGCATGGCGGCGAGCTATGGGCTCATGCTGCGTGGCGATGGGAAGGGAAGCTTCACTCCCGAGCGGCCACGGGAGAGCGGCTTCTTCGTTCCCGGTCAGGCGCGCGATATCGCGCGCCTACGCACGGCGCGTGGCGATCTGTACGTCGTCACGCGCAACAACGACCGTCCTCTCTTCTTCCGCGCCAATCGCGGCGTAACCGTCGCCACGCGCAGCGCCCGGAAAACCCAATGACCGGCTATTGCGGGTTTTTCGCTTTCTTGGTCTTGACGACGATCACGCCATTCGCGCCGCGGCTGCCGTACATCGTTAGGCTCGCCGCATCCTTCAGCACCTTGATCGAATCGATGTCGTAGGGATTGATGCCGCTCAAGCTGCCGTTCGCACCTGGCTGGATTACCTGACCATCCACGACATACAGCGGCTCGCCGTAGACGGAGTTCTGTCCGCGAATGCGCACGATGAGCCCGTCCGGACCCTGGAATACATCCACACCGGAGACACGACCTTGCAGCACTTTCTCGATCGGCTCATCCGGCGCGGGATGGATATCCTGAGACGTGACCGTCGCATCAGGGGTCGGAGCAGTCTTGGTGGCAGGAGTGCCGCCGTGCGAGCAGGCTGCGACGAACGCGGCAAGAAGCGCGGCACCCAGCAGACGATGTGACGAAAGCGACGGCATGCGATTCCTCCCGACGGGTCAGAACGGCGTGGAAACGGCGTCAGCTTTAACTGACGGTCTTACGCGTCGGCGCGCAAGTTGTGCTTCGTGGTCGAGACGCGCCTGGCACCCTCTCGTGAGGCTCCGCACGTTCGGGATCGTTCTTGTGACCCTGGCCGCCGCGTCGTGCACGGCCAGGCGCGAGCGGCCAGCCGGGCCCCCGCTCTTCGAGTCGCTGTCACCCAGTGCGACGGGCGTCACCTTCATGAACCGGCTGCCGGAAGACTCGTCGTTCAACTTTCTCAGCTACTTGTACTACTACAACGGCGGCGGGGTCGCCGTCGGCGACGTCAATAACGATGGCCTTCCGGACCTCTATTTCACGTCCAATCTCGGCGCGAACCATCTCTATCTGAACAAGGGGAATTATCGCTTCGAGGACATCACCGATCGCGCCGGGGTTGCCGATTCCATCGGGTGGAAGACCGGCGTCACCATGGCGGACGTGAACGGCGACGGCTACGTCGACATCTACGTATCGGCCGTTGACTACCTCGCGATGCATGGGCGGAACGTTCTCTACATCAACAATGGCGACGGCACGTTCACCGATCGCACAAAGGAATACGGGCTCGATCACGTCGGCTACTCGACGCAAGCGCTGTTCTTCGACTACGACGGCGACGGCGACCTCGACATGTTCCTGCTCAACCATTCGACGCACGGCGATCGCGGGCGCGCGGCTCAGGGTACCGGCACGCCCAAGGGAAGCGATCGCCTGTTTCGGAACGACGGCGGCCGCTTCGTCGACGTGAGCGAAAGCGCCGGCGTTGCCGACCGCGCCGGTGCGTTCGGCCTCGGCGTCGTCGCGAGCGATTTCAATCTCGATGGATGTCCCGACCTGTATGTCGCCAACGATTTCCAGGAGAACGATTACCTCTATATCAACAATTGTAACGGAACGTTCACCGAATCGGTTGCGAAGGCGATGGGCCATACCAGCCGCTTCTCGATGGGTGTGGACGCGGCGGACTTCAACAACGATGGCCGGCCGGACCTGATCGTGACGGACATGCTTCCCGAGCGTGAGAGTATTCTCAAGAGCTCGGCGAGCACCGAGAGCGTCGATCTCTTCAACATGCAGGCTCGCGCCGGCTTCCAGCCGCAGTACGAGCGAAACACGCTGCAACTGAATCGTGGTGGAGGGCGGTTCAGCGAAATTGGGTTCCTCGCCGGCGTCGCGGCGACGGATTGGAGCTGGTCGCCGCTGTTTGCGGATCTCGACAACGACGGCTACAAGGATCTGTTCATCACCAACGGTATCTACCGGCGGCCTAACGATCTCGATTACGTCAATTACATCAGCAACGAGGCGATCCAGGCGTCGCTCGCCCAGGGGATCACTCGCGAGAATTCGGCCGCGGTGCTCGAAAGGATGCCCGAGGTGCCGCTGCCTAACTACGCATTCCGGAACAACGGCGATCTCACCTTCACGAATGTCGCGAGCGCCTGGGGACTGGCGCAACCTGGCTTCTCGAATGGCGCGGCGTACGTGGACCTCAACAACAGCGGCGCGCTCGATCTCGTCGTCAACAACATCAATGCGCCCGCCTCGATCTATCGCAATCGCGTGCGCGAGCTGAATCCCGGCGCCTCGCACTATCTGGGCTTGCAGCTTCACGGTGCCCGCGGCAACACGGCGGGGATCGGATCGAAGGTGACGATCGTTGCCGGCGGGAAGACGCAGCTGCTCGAGCAGATGCCGACGCGCGGCTTCGAGTCGTCCGTTGATCCGCGCCTGCACTTCGGACTCGGGCGCGCGACGCAGGCCGATTCGCTCACCGTCATCTGGCCCGACAGACGTTATCAAGTGCTGACGAACATTCCGGTCGATCGGATGCTCACGCTCGAGCAGGACAAAGCCGCGGGAAAGTACGCGTATCGCCGCGACACGACGTTCCGGCCGCGCTTCGCCGACGCTACGGCACGCTCCGGAATCGACTTCAAGCACCAGGAGAACGATTTCGCCGATTACACGCGCGAGCCACTGATTCCACATCTCCTGTCGACGGAGGGACCGGCGCTCGCCGTCGGCGACGTCAACGGAGATGGGCTCGACGACATCTATGTCGGCGGGGCGAAATGGCAGTCAGGACGACTCTTCATTCAGCAGCCCGACGGCACGTTCAAGGAGAGCAAGCAACCCGCGTTTCAGGCCGACAGCCTCCAGGAGGATGTCGATGCCGTCTTCTTCGATGCGAATGGAGACGGTCATCTCGATCTCTACGTCGTGAGCGGAGGGAACGAATTCTGGGGCGACGACGACGCGCTCCAGGATCGGCTCTACATCAACGACGGGCAGGGCAATTTCCATCGAGACACGCAGGCGCTGCCGCGATTCGCGGAGAGTGGCTCGTGTGTCGTGCCCGGTGATTTCAACGGTGACGGCCACATCGATCTCTTTGTCGGCCGGCGCGCGGTGGCGCGCAACTATGGTCTCACGCCACGCAGCTATCTGCTCGAGAATGACGGCAAAGGTCATTTCACGGACGTCACGCGTGACAAGGCGCCGGCGCTTGCCGACGCCGGCATGGTGACTTCGGCGTCGTGGATCGACTACGACAATGATGGGAAGCTCGATCTCGTCGTCGTTGGCGAGTGGATGCCGGTGCGCGTGTTCCGGCAAGAGCATGGACGGTTCGCCGATCGCACGCAGGCGGCGGGGCTCGCGGGTACGGAAGGCTGGTGGAATACCGTGTCGGCGGCCGACGTCAACGGAGATGGGCGCAAGGATCTCCTGTTAGGCAATCTCGGACTCAACTCGTATCTGCGCGCGTCGGCGAATGAGCCGGTGAGGCTCTACGTCGGTGACTTCTTCTCTACGGGCGTGCTTAAACAAGTTCTCACGTCATACAAGGGCGGCGTCAGCTATCCGATTGCGGGGCGTGACGAGCTGCTGCGCCTCATGCCGCAGCTCCGAACCAGGTTCCCCACGTACGCGTCGTTCGGCGCGAGCCGGATCGAAGACATTCTCCCGTCCGCGGAGCTCGCGAAGGCGAAGGTACTGGAGACGCACGACTTCGCGAGCGCCATTGCGTTCAACGACGGAAATGGTCATTTCACTCTGCGGAATCTCCCGTCCGAAGCGCAGTTCGCACCGGTGAATGCCTTTATCGCCGATGATTTCGATCGCGATGGTCACATCGATCTGCTGGTTGCCGGCAACATCTACGGCGCTCCGCCGATTTTCGGCCAGTACGATGCCAGCAAGGGTTTGCTGTTACGTGGCGCGGGCGAGGGACATTTCACCGCGGCGGATCTCGAGGCCACGAATCTCGATATCGAGGGACAGGTGCGTCATATGGCGTTGGTGCGAGGCGCGCACGGCGCGAAGTTCATTGCGGTCGCGCGAAATAACGAGACGCTAGAGCTAATTCAGGTGAAACCGTGATCTCTTCTTGGTCATCCTTCGCCGTGCCCGCGCTGATCTTCACAGCGTCGATCGCTCACGCTCAGCGCGTCCCCACAACCAGAGACGAGTTACCGGTTCTCTCGCTCCCCGATCCAAGACTCGACGACACCAGCGCTTATCAAGGGTACAGCACGCGCTTCTATCGCGACTCGAAGGGGAACGTTTTGCAGGTGTATCTGCGTCGCAACGAAGGACGCGTCGTCAATCTCTGGGCCGATGCCGCCAACGAGAGCATCGGCCTTACGGTCCGCGACTCGGCCGGCGCGCCCGCGGCGGTCAACTGGGGCAGCGAGATCGCGCTCACGTCGGACTCCGGTTCGACGCGCGTCGTGAGCTATCACCTAACGACCAATAGCCGTGCGCTCCGGCTCGGCTGGTTCGTCCTCGGCACGATGCGCATCGAGCGCGATTTTCAGTATTGGCGCAAGCACCTCGATCCCTTCACCGCGCCCGGCTTTCACGTCGCCGAGGAGGACTCTCTCGTCGCGCGGCTGAGCGGAATGCCTGCGGAGGAGCGTCGACGGGAGCTCGTCCTGCTGCATGCGAGCAGCATCACCGAGCTCCGTGGCCGGCTCGAGCCACGCGTGACCATCGTCCATGCCGGAGCCCGCGACATCCTGCGGGTAACCAAAGCGAGCCTAACGGGAAGAAATCACCTTGGCATCGAGATTACCTACGACACGGCGCGCGTGAGCGGCAAGGTCATCGGCCGAGCGATTGCGCTCGACGCTCGCGGCGGTGGCCCTATCGATCTCGCCGTGCGGGTGGCGACGGATGCGCGGTCGCTCACGCCGCTCAGCCGCGGCGAGATCTTCGATCGTGCGTTCCTGGCATTCGCCGACTCGGTCTCGAAGCATGACCCGCGCGTCGAGCGGCAACTGCGTGCCGTCGAGCTCCTCAGTTCGCGCGAGAAGCTGATGGCCGGGCTGCCAAACTTCGCGACCTACTTCGGCCGCGACCAGATGATGTCGTCGCTGATGATGCAGCAGGTATGGACGCCGACGATGATGGAGCACGTCATCGGCAGCGTGTTGCGCAAGCTCGCGCCTAACGGTGAAGTGAGCCATGAGGAGGCGCTCGGCGGCCAGGCGATTCGCGAAGGCGCCGCCGAGTACGTGCGGCTCGTCGACTCCTCGCGCGCCATGGCGAAGCGCGGCGCGGCGCGCGACGCCGAGGCGCTCGTCACCCGAGCGCGAGTCGTGATTGGCGATCTGGAGCGCGTGCGCGAGAACTATCACATGATCGACGACGAGTTCCAGCTGCCGGTACTCGTTGCGCGATATCTCGCCGATCCGCGGCTCGACGCCAACAAGAAGCGCACCTTCTGGCGCGGGAGCGAGCGTGGTGTGCCGCGCCTATCGCTGCTCGTTCAGGAGCTCGAGGTCGTGGCGCTGCGCGCGGCACCGTATGCAGCGCAGCCGGACGCGACAAACCTAGTCGGGTTTGCCGCCCGTGACGCGACGCACTGGGAGTCGGAGAGCTGGCGCGACAGCGGCGCGGGCTACGCGAACGGGCGCTTCGCGATGGACATCAACGCGATCTGGGTACCGACGTCGCTACAGGCAATCGGGGATATCATTGCGTCGCTTCGCACGCTTGGTCTCGCGCAGGGGGCTTCGATTCCCGGAGCCACGCCGGGACCAAACTTCGCGAAGTACCTCGCAGACCCGATGGCCTTGGCGAGCGCCGAACGCGTGTGGTCGGGTGCCGTGCGGCACTTCGTCGTCAGGCTGGCACCCGCCGACGCGCAGGCGCGGATTCGCGCCAAGCTCGCGTCGCTCCCGGAGGTGGAGCGTGGCCACTGGATCGGCGTGCTCGCGAACACCGACGCCGATCGCGATTCCATCACCTTTCTCGCGCTCTCGCTCGACGCGGCGGGCCGTCCGATCGACGTCGTGAACACCGATCCAGCGACGGCGCTTTTTCTCGCCGACTTGAGCGGCCGGGGGCAGGCCGCTCTCGATATCACGCCGTTCCGGAACATCGATCCATTCGTCAGGCCCTATCCCGCGGGACTGTTCGTCGACCGGTTGGGTCCACTCGTCGCGAACGACGCGTACTCGACACCGGACGTGTGGAGTACGTTCGAGCGGGACCAGTACCACTCGCCGCGCGTCGTGTGGGGGCGGGAGGTGAACCTCATCACGCTCGGCCTGGCGCATCAGATCGCGCTCGCGGTCGATGCCCGCGGCCGTCCGCACGATCCGTCGCAGACGGCGTATGTCGCGAGCCTAACGAGCGCGCTGCGCAAGGTCCAGAGCGCGGTCGATGCCTCGGGACTGCGGCACTTCGAGCTCTGGAGCTACCGCATCCAGGGAGGGCAGCTCCAACCGGTGCGGTACGGCACGAGCTCGGACGTCCAGTTGTGGAACACGACGTCGCTGGCGGTGCAGTGGGCGTTGGACAAACTGCCGAAGTCGACGACGGCGGCACAAAGGTGAGAGCGGGTTGATGACAGCATGACTAGCGCCCGTATTTCTTCATCGCCGCCATGAGCCGATCGACGGGCAGCGCGTAGACTCGAACGAAGTTCGCGCCAGTCATGGTCTCGGCTTGTAGCATCGCGTTGACGATCGCTTCCTCCGTCGCCTGCGTGGTCGCGTAGAAGAGGGGATTGATCCTGCCGTTCGGGATCATGGTCACGTGCGCGAGTCCCGTGTCGGCCGCGGCGTGCGGGTTCGCGGTCGAGAAGGCGACGAAGATGTCGCCCGAGCTGTTCTCGCCTTTGCCTCCCATGCGTCCTATACCTAACGAGACGCGCGTCGCGATGCGCTTGAGCTGGTGCGGCAGGAGCGGCGCGTCCGTCGCGACGACGACGATGATCGAGCCTTGCCCCTCGTCCGACTCCTCGTCGCGATTCGCCGGCGCGGCGGCGTCGCAGCGAGGTCCGCGGATCGACATGTCGCTCGACGCGACGCACGACGTCAGATCGGGAATCTCTTCGCCTACCGGGACGCCGGCGACGCGCAGCTCGCGCCGCGAGCAGCAATTGCACTGCACGAGGACACCGACCGTGTAGCCGCCGTCGCGGGCGTCGAGCTTGCGTGACGCCGTACCGATACCGCCCTTGAAACCGTGACACACCATACCCGTCCCGCCGCCGACGTTCCCCTCTGCTGGCACGACGCCTCCGCGCGCTCCGTCGAGCGCGGAGAGCACATGTTCAGGCTTGACGTGGAAACCGTTGATGTCGTTGAGCCGCCCGTCATAGGTCTCGGCGACAACCGGCAGCCCCCAGGGTTGGAGACCCGGACGATGCACCTGCCACTGGAGAATCGCATCGCGGACGACGCCGACGGAGTGCGTGTTCGTAATCGCGATCGGTCCCTCGAGGAAGCCGGATTCCTGCAGCCAAGTCGTCCCCGTCATCTCGCCATTGCCATTGAGCGTGAACCACGCGCCCATCACCGGATCCGGGTCGGTCTTGCCGCGCGGGTGAATGACGGTGACGCCCGTGCGCACCGGTCCCTGGCCGACGACGAGCGCGCCGTTGCCGGAGATGAGAGTCGTGTGCCCGACCTCCACGCCGGCGACGTCGGTGATCGCGTCGAGCGTGCCCGGCGTACCGCCGATTTTCGCCGAGAGACCGAGATCACGAGCGCGCGGCTTTGACGCTGTCGTTTGCGCGGAAGCGTTGGCGAGGAGGAGAAAGCTGCTGAGCGAGAGCGCGAGGAGGTTGGCGCGCATGTTGAGACTCCGGACAGGAAGGCGAAATTACGGCGCGGAGAAGCTAGCGCGGATCTTGCGCGTCGGCGAGATTCGCCCGCCGCTGCAATCGCCGCGTGAACACAAAGGACGCCGACATGCAACCGCCGGAGTCGTTCGTGATCGGTTCGATGCCGGGCTATTCGCCGGGCATCAGCCGCCTCGTTGGCATGATGACGTACGCGCGTTGGACGACGCTTCGCGCCATCGAGGGCCTGACCGCTCCGCAGCTCGACCATCTGCACGATCAGTCGAGCAACACGATCGGCGCGCTGCTCACCCACATCGCGAGCGTCGAGGTCGTGTATCAGCGCCTAACGTTTGCGGGTCGCGCCATCTCGTCACCGGAGTACGACGGCGAGTGGTCGATCGCCTTGCAGTTGGGCTATCGCGCGCGCGACGCACTTCGCGGTAAGCCGCTCACGCATTACGTGCAGTCCCTCGAGGTGGTTCGCGCGTTCACGCTCGAGGAGCTCTCGCACCACGACGATCGCTGGCTCGATCAGACGACGGCGTTCTGGAACGGGCGTCAAGCGAACAACTACTTCAAGTGGTTCCACGTGTTCGAGGACGAGCTGAATCACCGCGGGCAGATCCGGTGGCTGAAGCAGCGACTGCCTTGACCCTAATTAGGTAGTAGAAGGCGCACCTCCGCTTGTTGCGACACCGTTGACGCAGTAGGCCGACGTGTTCACAGCGGTCGATCGCTCGCTCTGGTAAGATCTCATCGAGGAGCTGTGCGACCGCTACGAGGCCTCGCGTCTGCGCCGCGCCTCCGGCAAAAGAGGCAAACGTTCCACATTGAAAGGCGACCGGTCCAACTTCGAAGGCGACCGGTCCAACTCTGAACGCGACCGCGGCAAGAACGCGCGCGCCGGTGCCGCATAGGTAGCGGTCGCTACCAAATCGTGAGGCGCCCGCGACTTAATAAAGCGCGACCAGAACACTTCGTGAGGCGACGCGCGCAAAACTGAAGGCGACGTCGGCTCAGAGCGAGTGCACCGCGGCACTGTGTGACACGACCGTGGCTTCGCATGACACGACCGTGATTTCACACGACACGACCGTGGCTTTGTATGACACGACCGCCGCTTCATTCGACACGACCGGGGCTACATCCGACACGACCGGGGCTTCACCCGACACGACCGTGGCTACGCTCGACACGACGCCGGCGCGGCTGGTGGCTGCCTAATTAGTCCCTCACTCGACCCGCTTGAGCGTCTTCGCTACCGCGTCGATGATCTCGTCGATCTGCCCCTCCTCGACGATCAGTGGCGGGGACAGCGCGATGATATCGCCAGTCGTCCTGATGAGCACATTCTCATCCTGGAAGCACCGCGTGAACACCTCGAACGCGCGCGCGCCCGCTTTCCCCGGCCGCGACGCCAGCTCGATGCCGGCGACGACGCCGAGATTCCGAATGTCCACCACATGCGGCGCGACGCGCAGTGAGTGCACCGCGTCCTCGAAGTACGGCGCGAGGGACGCCGCGCGCTCGAACAGCCCCTCGTCGCGATAAACGCCCAACGTCGCCAGCGCCGCAGCACAGGCGAGAGGGTGTCCCGAGTAGGTATAGCCGTGAAAAAATTCGATCCCCTGCTCGGTTGCATTGACGATCGTTTCATAAACGCCCCGCCGGACGAACACCGCGCCCATCGGCACCGCGGCATTCGTGATGCCCTTGGCGACCGTCATCACGTCCGGCTCGACCCCGAAATAGTCCGCGGCGAAGGGCGCTCCGAGCCGGCCGAAGCCCGTGATCACTTCGTCGAAGATCAGGAGGATGCCGTGCCTCGTGCAGATCTCCCGCAGCCGCTCGAGGTATCCCTTCGGTGGAATCAGCACTCCGGTCGATCCGGCCATGGGCTCGATGATTACCGCCGCGATCGTCGACGCGCCGTGCTTCTGGACGACCGTCTCCAGTTGGTCCGCAAGCTCCTTCCCATGCTCCGGCTGTCCCCGCGAGAAGGCATTTCGAGCCGGATCGTGCGTGTGCGGCAGGTGGTCGACGTTAGGCAGGAGCTGGCCCGCGAACTGCTTCTTGTTCGTATCGATGCCGCCGACGGAGATCCCACCGAAACCGACGCCATGGTATGCACGCAGTCGGCCGATGAGCTTCGTCCGCGTCGGCTCGCCCTTCGCCTGCCAATACGCGAGCGCGATCTTGAGCGCGCTGTCCACTGCCTCCGAGCCGGAGTTGGCGAAGAAGACGTGGTCGAGCTTCCCCGGCAAAATATCTGTTAGTCGGGACGCCAGCTCGAACTCGAGGGGATGTCCCATCTGGAATCCCGGCGCGTAATCCATCCGTGCCGCTTGCTCGGCGATCGCCCGCGCGATCGGCTCGCGGCAGTGGCCGGCGTTCACGCACCAGAGTCCCGCCGTCCCATCGAGGATGCGTCGGCCGTCGACTGCGGTGTAGTACATCCCTTTTGCCTCGGTGAGCAGGCGCGGCGCGCGCTTGAACGCGCGGTTCGCCGTGAAGGGCATCCAGAGCTCCTCGAGGGACAGGTCGGCGACGTCGATGTCGAGGGCGGAGGCGGAGACGGTCGGTGCGCTGGACATGGTGGAAAGGGGCTAGGGGCTGGAGCCGATTGGCTAGGGCCACTGGAAATGTGTCGCCTCAGTGTCCCCTTCGCTATAGTCAAGCTACGTGGACTTATCGACGCTCATGGCAGACGACAAACAAGCCACGCCTAACGAGACAAGCGATCCGCCCATGGCTTCGACGGCCGAGGTCAAGGCCGTCGTCCAGAACGTGCAGCGGACCCACCGCGGGCGCATCAAGTGGGGAATCGGGAAACACACTGCCGAGCTTGCACTCAGGGCGCTGAACGAACCGCGGTCCGTGCTGCGGCGGCCGTCGTCGTCCAAGTCGCGGCGCCGAAAGAAGCACAAGCGACTGCTGTAGCTAGCCAATTCGCGGATCGCGCGTTGACACGGCCGCGCGCCCACGACAGCTTGCAGATCGAGCGTGTAGGGCGCCTCCAGTCCGCGGAAAGGGACCGAGTCCCACCTAACGAGGAGTCGTTGCCGACAAAATCGCTTCTTTCGGCCCGTACTGCGGACATCGGGCGCTCACGAAAGGAGCGCACATGCCCACTCGCACCCTCCCGCCCCGTCCCGATCTCGCGCAACTCAAGCGCCAGGCAAACGAGCTCCTGAAGCTCCAGCGCGAGAAGAAGGCGTCCGTCATCGCGCGGATTGCCGCCACTCACCCGAGATTCAAGCAGCACCCTCCAGAGAGAGCGTTCGCATCACCTTTCGCCCTCGCCGACGCGCAGCTCGTCATCGCCCGCGAGTACGGATACCCAAGTTGGGCTTCTCTGAAGCACGACGTCGAGGCCACACGCCGGGTCGCGCCATTCACGCAGCACCCGCGATTTGCCGAGGCCGTCGGCGCCATCGTCGCGGGCGATCTGCAGCGGCTCCGCGTGTTGCTCGACGCGCATCCCGAGCTCGTGCGCGCGCGAACGAACCTCGAGCCGCCGTTCCACTACTTCACCGGCGCGACGCTGCTTCACCATCTGGCGTGGAATCCCAGCCGGGAGGAGCCCGTACCGCCTAACGTCGTCGACATCGCGCGGCTCCTCCTCGATCGCGGCGCCGATCCGGACGCGCTCACCCTCGGCCGCAGCATTGGCACGACGATGGGATTGATCGTCACGAGCCGGATGGCGAGCGAGGCGAACAGCTCCGGACCGCTCATCGATCTGCTGCGTGACAGAGGCGCCAAGCTCGATCTCGGGAATTCGGAGACCGTGATTCCAGACTGGGGAAAACGAAATGTCCTCCACGTTGCGCTCTCCAACTATGGGATTCGCGCCGCGCAGAAGCTCATCGAGCTCGGCGCGAAGCCGGATATCTGTTCCGCGGCGGCGCTCGGTCGCATGGATCTCGTGCGCGGCTTCTTCGACAGCAACGGAGAACTGACCTCGCGGCCGCGTCGTGACGGCGCGCCGATGCCGGCGCGGGACGCGATCGGCCTCGCGCTATTGTTCGCGTACGTGAATCACCATCCCGATGTCGTCGATTTCCTGCTCGAGAAAGACGGCAACTGGAACATGACGGGCGTCAATAACGGCGCGGCCATGCATCGCGCGGCATGGAGTGGTGACCTCACGATGGTCCAGCGGCTCGTCGCCCGCGGCGCCGACTTCACCAATCGCGACAACCCCTTCAATTCGACGCCGCTCTCGTGGGCGCAGCACAACAAACAGCAAGCGGTGTTCGACTGGTTGCGGGCGCAGTGCGCGATCGACATACACGACGCCGCGAGTTTCGACCTCCGAGAGCACGTCGAAGCGCGCCTGCACGAGGATCCGGCGTCGATCGACAAGCGCCTCGATCAGTGGGAGGCGCCCCAGTGCACGCCTCTGTACTGGGCCGCATGGACTCGCCTCAGCGACGTCGACGGCGCGCACGAGCTCGATGAATCAAAGCGAATCGGCCTCGTTAGGCTGTTGCTCGATCATGGCGCCGACCCAAACATCATCGCGGGCGATGGCAATGCTCCACTCGATGTCGCCCTCGGCGCGGGCGCAGCGAATATCGCTGCGCTCATCGAGTCACGTGGAGGAAGGAGAGCCGCGGACCTCTGAGCAGAATCCGGATGCGCGCGCGTTCCTTCGCGACGCGAATCCCGCTCAATTGGTCCGATAGACACCCGCCGCATTCCCCGCAAGGATCTGCGCTCGTTCGCTCGGCGAGAACGCCGCACTCGCGATGCTTTCCTTCATGAGATCGATGCTACCGATCGCATGCGGGTAATCGCTGCCGCCGAGGAGCTGACTCACGCCTCCGAAATCCGCCGCAAATCGCAGCGCCCTGGCATCGAAGTTCACCGTGTCGAAATAGAATCGCCGTAAATACTCGCTCGGCGGATGCGTGATTTGCGTTCGACATTCACCGAATGCGCGCCACCCGCGGTCGAGACGCTCGGCGAGATACGGAATCGCGCCGCCGAGATGGCCGAGCACCCACTTGATGCGCGGATATCGCTCCGGCACTCCCGCGAAGACGAGCTTCGCTGCCGCGAGCGTCGTGTCCATCAGGAAGCCGACGAGCGGCATGAGCCAGAAATCCGTCATCGCTTCGACGCCGACGGGGCTCGTCGGATGAATGTGCATCACGGCGCCCAAGCGATTCGCTTCGGCGTAGAGTGGCTCGAAGCGCGAGTCGGCGAGCGCGTCGCCGTTCACATTGCTGAAGAGCATCGCTCCGGAGAAGTGCAATTGCTCGACGGCGCGCCGCAGCTCGGCGACGGAGGCCGCCGGATCGCACAACGGGAGCGTCGCCAGCGCGGCGAAGCGTGGCCCTCGTTCACGCACGATCGCCGCGAACGCGTCGTTGACCAGCCGCGCAAGCTTCACCGCACGCGCTGGTGGCTCGACGTGCGTTCCCGGTGTGGTTAGGGAAATGATCTGCGTATCGACGCCGTCGCGCGCGAGGACCTCGGCGCGATAGGCGATGTCGCGATGGCCGCGCACGGCGACGTTGTAGTCGCCGGGATAGTGGACGCAGGGATTGCCCGCTTCGTCGATCGTCACGCGGACGACGCTGTCCTTGTCGCGCAGCGCCTCGAGGTATTCGGGCGGATAGAAGTGGTTGTGGACGTCAATTACCATCGGCGACGAGGGGATTGGAGGTGACGGTTCGGCGGACCCAGATCCGGTAGGCGGGCCAGCCGATGAGGATGAGGACGAGCCCCGTTAGGCTGTCCATGGGCGCCGCGACGATCTGATTCGTGGCGACGAGCAGCGCCGTGGCGGCAAAGGCGACGGGAAGCACTGCGCCTAACGGTGCGCGAAACACCGGGGCGAAGCCCCCTCGCTTCCGTAGCTGAAGCAGCCCGATCGCCATCAGCGAGAAGAAAATCCACTCCGAGTACACGACGCGCGCGACCAGCACCCGATAGGTGCCTGTCGCGACGAGCACGCACGCCCAGACGGCCTGGAGGGCGATCGCGCGGTGCGGCGTCTGATAGCGTGGGTGGACGTCGCCGAGCCGTCGGAAGATCAGCCCGTCGTTGGCCATCGCGAGATACGCGCGCGGGCCCGCGAGCACGATGCCGCTGAGGGCGCCGAAGGTCGAGACGACGACAAGCACTGCCATCAGCACCGCGCCGCCGCGGCCAAGCACCGCGTCGGCGGCGTCGGCGGCAACACGCGTCGATTCCGCGACTCGCCCGAGCGGCAGCACGTGCAGGTACGCCGTGTTGAGCAGAACGTAACACGCCGTGACGATCATCGTCCCCGCGACCAAA
Organism: Gemmatimonadaceae bacterium; assembly: GCA_036496605.1. Classification (NCBI taxonomy): domain Bacteria; kingdom Pseudomonadati; phylum Gemmatimonadota; class Gemmatimonadia; order Gemmatimonadales; family Gemmatimonadaceae; species Gemmatimonadaceae bacterium. The sequence continues at coordinate 17,081 of DASXKV010000003.1, forward strand.
GCGCGGGGGATCGTACGTTGCGGCTCGATCGTCTCACCCGCCGCGTACGTTACCATGTGCCAACCGCCGAAGGCGAACAGGCCCGCGGCGACGGCGAGGAGAAAGCCACGCGCGGATACGGGCGCCGGAGCCGCGCCTGGCACGGCGACATTCGGCCCGAGCGCGAACGCGGCAACGACGACCGCCGCGATCGCGAACACCTTCGCTGCGGTGAGCGCGGTCTGAAGGCCGCTTCCCTGCCTAACGCCGATGTAGTTCACCGCGGAGAGCACGACGACCGCTCCGGCGGCGACGACGCGCTGGCCGAGATCGGTCAGCGGCACGAGCACGCCGAGGTAGCGTGCAAAAATCATCGCGATGACGGCGATGATGCCGGTGTGCATCGTCCAGAACATCGCCCAGCCCCAGAGAAAGCCGAGGGCGGGCGAGAAGGCGCGCGTGAAATAGACGTAGACGCCGCCCGTGACGGGAAAGGCCGACGCCAGTTCGGCGGCGATGAGCGAGCCGCCCAACGTGAGGAGGCCGGCGAGGATCCAGACGGCAATGATACCGACGACGGAGGGAACGGCGCCCGTGACGGTCGACGGCTGAACGAAAATCGAAGCGCCGATGATCGTGCCGACGACCATCGCGGTCGCCTGTAGCGGACCAATCGTTCGGCGAAGCGGAGGGCTCGTGTCAGCCATGCCCGGATGACCTCCCCACTCTCCACTCCAGAGATGGTTGGGAAGGGGTGAGTTCACGCCCTCCTACCGAGCTCCAACGACCTTCGGGACCACGTACACCCGCCGCAGTGCGTCGAGGTACTCGTTATGCAATCCCTTGATCGTATCGAACTCCTTCTTCACCGCCGCGCGGTACTCGGGATGCGTCGCGAAATCGAAGAGGAGCGCGGTCATCGCCTGCGCGTCGACGACGAAGCCGTGATGTCCGACATCGGTGAGCGCGTCCGCTTCCATCTCGTAGGTGTGGTTCGGCGCGTTCGACGACTTGGCGCTGAAGCCAACGCCCGGGATGTTGCTCGACACGCTCCCCGTCTCCTCGTAGCCCTGCGGTTTGCCCGGCTCGGGGAGCACGCCTGTCGCGCCGTACTTCTTCATGTACGCGAATGCGAGCTCGTCGAGCGTGGCCACGCCCACGCCGTCGCGGTTGTGGCCGTAGTGATCGATCTTGACCTCGGTGCCCGTTGCCAGCGCGGCAGCGCGCGCCGCGTTGTCGACCATCTCCGTCTCCTGCGCGAGGTAGACCTCGTCGGGATACCGAATATAGAAATCGGCGGCCGTCTTGTCGGGTACGACATTCGGCGCCGCACCGCCCTCGGTGATCACGCCTTGAATGCGTGCCTCCGGGCGCAGGTTGCTCCGAATCGCATCGATATTGTTGAAAAGATGAATAACTGCCTCGAGCGCGTTGCGGCCGTTCCACGCCGTGAGCTGGTGCGCGGGCGCGCCATAAAAGGTGTACTTCGCGCCGTCGATATTCATGCAGCACGTACCGAAGCCGGGCGCGGCACGGCTCGTGGCACTGGTCGAATGGCTGCGGACGAGGACGTCGATCCCGTTGAAGACGCCCGCATCGTACATCACGGTCTTGGCGTTAGGCGGCATCATCTCCTCACCCGGCGTCCCGAATACGACAACGGACCCCGGCGTCTTCGTCTTCGTGAGATACTCCGCGATGGCGACCGCCGCGGCGATGCCGATCGGTCCCTGTGTGGAGTGTTGATCGCCGTGGAAAGCGCCCTTCGTGCCTCGTAAGGCGTCGTATTCGAGGATGATGCCAAGATTCGGCGAGCCGGATGACTTCGTGTAGCGCGCAACGAAGGCGGTCTTGAGACCAGCCACGCCCATCTGCACGTCGAAATCGTGCTTCTTGAGATAGTCCACGAGGAGCTGCACCGATCGCGTCTCCTCGAAGCCGATTTCCGGGTGCCGTGTAATGTCATCGCCGAGTGCGATAAGCTCGTTGTCCATCAGCGCCTTTGCGCGCGCAACGACGGCATCGCGCCCCGCACTCGGGCCGGTGAGGCGCGAGACGAGTGTGTTGACATCGAGCGAGTGTTCGAGGTCATCGAGTTGCTTCACGACGGAACGAGCTGCGTCGCGCTCCGTGGGCGTCTCCTGGGCGATGACGGAACCAGGGGCGAGCAACGCGAGCAACGTGAGCCTCACGACGAACGTGCGCATTGGAATCTCCAGGGGGTTACAGTCCGCGATAAGGCTGCACGAGAGCCGCGCTGACGGCTAGAGGTCGGAAGAGGCCGGTTTATCGCGCAGCTTGGCACGCACCCCGCATATGACGAGACCGGCTCGAACGCTTGGCTCCTTCGAGCGATCGAGCGGCGCCGCCGGCAGGGGGCCGGAGGCATAGAACTCGGAGGAAACAATGGCGGACGTCAACATTCAGCAAACGCCCTCCAGCGGCGAGTCTCGAAGCGGTGGCTCGGGCGCGGTGTGGGCGATCGTCGTGGTCATCCTGCTGCTGGTGATTGGCTGGTTCGTATTCGGTGGTGGTCTCACGCGCCGCACCACGGCGACCGTGAACGTGAATGTCCCAGGCCAGACTGGGGGCAGTGGATCGGGAAGCGGGTCCGGTTCCGGCGGAGCGACCAAGACTCCGTAGTTGCGTTGCATGACAAAGTCCGTCACGGACAAACTGGTGGTTGGTGATTGGTGATTCGTCGTAACGTTCACGAACCACCAACCACCAACCACCAACCACCAACCACCAACCACTCAGACAGTCCTCGTCTTCCACTTTCCTCGCCTGAAGATCAACGCACTCAGCACCGCCAGCGTCGAGAACGCGACCGTCACCGAGAGGTAGACTCCGCGCGGCCCGAAATGCAGCGTCTCCGCGAGCACGAACGCAAGTGGAATCTCCCACAACCAGAACACGACGACATTCAGGATCGTCGGCGTCATCGTATCGCCCGCGCCATTGAAGGCCGCCGCCAGCACCATTCCGTAGGCGTAGAACAGGAAACCCAATGCAATGATGCGCAACGCGTCCACCGCGTAAGGAACCACGAGCGGGTCACTGGTGAAGATATTGGCAATGGGCCCGGCGAACGAGACGAACAGCAGCCCGATCGCGCCGAGGAAGCACATGTTGTAGAAACCGGCGATCCACACCGCGCGCTCGGCGCGCTCCGGTTTCTTCGCGCCTAACGCCTGGCCCACCATCGTTGCGCCCGCGTTCGCCAGTCCCCACGACGGCAGCAGCGCAAAGATGATCACGCGGATCCCGATCGTGTAGCCGGCGAGCACGCCGCTGCCGAACGATGAGAGGATGCGAATCAACCCGATCCAGCTTGCCGTTCCGATGATGGTCTGCAGCGTCCCGCTCGCCGAGAGCCGGATCATCCGCAGCATCACCGCGGGCTGGAGACGAAGCTGCTTGCGCGTGATTGTGACCCGCCCCCTGCGCCCGAGCAGGAGCCGGCTCAACGCGAACAGCGCGCCCGTCCCGCGGCCGATGTTCGTCGCGATGGCTGCGCCCTTGACGCCGAGCGCGGGAAAAGGACCGAGTCCGAAGATCAAGCACGGACCCAGCGCGATGTTGATTGCATTTGCGAGCCAGAGCACCCGCATCGCGATCGCCGCGTCGCCTGCGCCGCGGAAGATCGCGTTCACGAGAAACAGAAGAACAATCGTCGCGTTGCCGCCGTACATGATGCGCGCGTACGTCGTGCCGGTCGCGAGCACGCTCGGCGATGCGCCCATCATACGCAGGAGCTGCGGCGCCATGATGCCGCCAGCAATACCGAGCGCCGACGCGATGAGCGCGCCGAGCACGATGGCTTGCACGGCGGCGCGCGCCGCTCCGTCCGCATCGCGCTCGCCGGTTCGGCGCGCGACCATAGCTGTCGCGCCGATCGCGAGTCCCATCGCGATCGAATAGATGATCGTGAGCATGGACTCGGTGAGGCCAACGGTCGCTACCGCGTCGGCGCCGAGCCGCGAGACGAAGAACACGTCGCAGACGGCGAACACGCTCTCCATCACCATCTCCAGGACCATTGGCACGGCGAGAACGAGTATCGCTCGACCAATCGGACCCTGGGTGTAGTCACGCCGCGAGCCGCGCAGCGCCTCCCGCACGCCCGACCAGAAACTTTCCACCGGCGGCGCTTGCGCGGCGACTGCCGCGCCTGGATCGAGTGCTTCGCTGAATTCCGACGACATAGTTGGTACGATCTCGTATCAAACGTGAAAGGGGCAGCACCGAGATCGGTGCCGCCCCTCATGTCACGAGCTCAGGCAAGCGACGATCGTCAGTGCATGGATCCGAATCGCGCGCGCATTCCGGCGTCAGCAGCGCTCGCGACGATTCTCGGCTTGTGTGTGAACTGGCGCATCGGCTCGATTGACGGGTCGGGGAGGGGGGTCGCCCGACTAGTGAGCCAGCAATGTATGCGGGACCGGAAAACGGCACAATGGCGCGCCCGATTTGGCACTTCACTTGCCGCGATTCGCCGATGACGAAACAGTGAACTCGCCGACGCAGGCGACGGAGTCGGCGTGCGATCGAAAAAACTATACGGCTTTGAAGGAGAGAGCGTCATGGCAACACGAGGCAGCGGCAGAACCGAGGACCGAGCCAACACCCGCAACCCGAGCTCGACGAAGGGAGGGGCAGGGGGAAGGGGAGCGACCGCGCAAAAAGTGGAACCGAACCAGCAAGCTCGCGGTGCACCGGCGACGAATCAGAGCGAGGCGAGTGCGCGTGGTGATCAGCAGCGAGTGTTGCAGACGGCGCGCGAGGGCGGCCAGACACAGCGGACGCCCTCGAGTGAACGTGGTGAGATTACCCGCAGCGATCGCTTCCTCCGTCCGTTCGGTTCACTCGCGGCAGTGAGCCCATTCGCGCTGATGCGCCAGATGATGGAGGACATGGATCAGCTCTTCGCCAACGCGGGCTCGTGGCCCGAGGCGCGTGGTCAAGCGCCTCAGCGGGGCACCCAACGCGGCACGCAGGCGCCGTCACTGCGCAATCTCTGGGCGCCGCAGGTCGAGATCTTCGAACGCGGGAACAACATCGTCGTGCGCGCCGAGTTGCCGGGTCTGAACAAGGACGACGTCGACGTCGAAGTCGAGGACAACGCGCTCGTCATTCGCGGTGAGCGGCACAGCGACGTCGAGGACGAGCACGAGGGCTACTACCGCAGCGAGCGGAGTTATGGAAGTTTTTATCGCGCGATTCCGCTTCCCGAGGGCGTGGATCCGAACGCCTGCAACGCGACATTCAAGGATGGCGTGCTCGAGGTGACGGTGACGAAGCCCGCCCCGCAGGAGTCGCGGGCGAAGAAGATCAACGTGCGGTGATTGGTTATCCGTGGCTGGTAACTGGTCAAGGCAATGCCGGCGAGCGTAGCTCGCCGGCACTCCGAATCACCAATCACCCATCACCAGTCACCGATCACTATTACGGCACCGCTACCGGATCTCCATTCAGGTCCAGCACGACCACTGGCGCGATGCCCGTGGCCTTGAGCGGTTGCTCAATCGCCTTCCGGTCGCCGACGATGACGATCGCGAGATGATCGACGTCGATGTACTTGTTCGCGACCCGCGTCACGTCGTCCTTCGTCACTGCGCGCACGTTCTGCGCATAGTGCTGGTAGTAATCCTGTGGCAACTGCTCGAGGAAGATGTCGGCGATCGAGCCATTCACCGCGCGCACCGACGAGAAGTTCTGCGGCAAGCCTTGCACGAGATTGTCCTCTGCCGTCTTCAGCTCGTCGTCCGTCACCGGACGTTCGCCGCGAATGCCCCTGAGCTGCTTCATGAACTCGATCAGCGCGCTGTCCGTTTTCGCCGTCACGACGTCGCCGCCGGCCTCGAACGGTCCGGGTCCCTTGCCGTAAGAGAAACCGGAGCCGACGCCGTAGCTGTAGCCTTTCTGCTCGCGGATGTCGGCGTTGAGTCGCGACTGGAACATGCCGCCGAGCATCGTGTTGAGCACCTCGAGTGCGAAATAGTCGGACGTGCTACGCGACGGACCTGGTAAGCCGATCGCGAAGCTCGATTGCGCCGCGCCGGGTTTGTCGACGAGGTAAATCGTCGTCGTCTTCTGTGGAGGAACCTGCGGATACTCGAAGCTGGGGACGGAGCCGCCGGCATTCCATGGAGCGAGTACACGCTCGACCATCTGACGCACCGCGTTAGGCTCGACGTCGCCCACGACCGAGATGATGGCGTGGCCCGGCGTAAAATACGCCTTCGCGAAGGAGACGATATCGTCGCGGGTGATCGCCTGCACCGACTGCTCCGTCACCGACCGACCGTACGGATGCGCTTCTGTATACAACACCTTCGGGAAGACGCGCGAGGCGATCGATGCGGTGCGGTCCTTCGCCTGGGTCAAGGCCACCAGCCGGCGCGCGCGATACCGCTCGATTGCGTCGTTAGGGAATGACGGATTGACGAGCAGGTCCTCGACGATCTGTAATACGCGCTCGACCTTGTCGGTCGTCGCGAGGAAGCTGATCGCACCATTCTCGCCGCCGACGCTGATGCGGACGCCGGTGCCGAGCAGCTGCAAGGCATTCGAGATGTCGTCGCCGCTCTTCGTCGTCGTGCCCTCGCTGAGCATCGCGCCGGCGAACTCACCGACACCGGGCTTCGCAGCCGGCTCGTACTGGTTACTTCCGCCGACGAAGTCGATCGCGACAGAAACGAGCGGCAGGTTGTGCCGCGGTGACACGATCAGCTCCGCACCGTTCGATAGCTTCATCGTCGTCCACGTCGGCACCTTGAGCTCCGGCGTCGCGCCGGGCGCGGGGATCGTCGCGCGATCAAAAGACGCCGGCCCCGCCGCCTGCTTCGGCTGTTGCGCCGCGACGACCGAGAGGGCACTCACGCCGAGTACGGCTGCGGCGGCCGCCGCGAGCCGCAGACTATAGTAAACGCTCATCGGTTCGCTCCATCGGTGACGGTCACGCTCTGATCGGCCTTGGCTGCATCCTGCTTGTGCCCCTGCGGCACGACCGAAAGCACGACGCGTCCCCTGGTCAGATACTGCTTGGCGACGCGCTGCACCTCGGCAGGCGTCACGCTCTCGGCCTCAGCGTAGGATTTGCGGTAATAGCCCGGATCGCCGTGAAAGACGGAGCCATCGCTCAGGATTTCCGCCTTCTGGAGATTCGATTCGAGTCCGCTCACGAAGCCGAGCTCGATGCCCGCCTTTGCGCGCGCCACTTCCTCGGCCGTCGGACCCTCACGCTGCAGCCGCTCAATGATGGTGTCGGATGCCAGCTCCAGCTCGGTGAGCGTGTGTCCCGGACGCGGCGTGAGTGTGATGCGGAACTCGCCGCCGTTCTCGTTCGTGCGCTGCTGTGCGGCGAGGCTCGCCGCCCACTGACGGTCGTACACCAGCTCCTTCTGCAACCGCGACGTACGCGAGCCGGACAACACGCTTGCGAGCACGTCGAGGATGTGATCGTCGTTGTGCGACTCGCCGACCGTCGGCCACGAGATCGTCAGGCGCGGTATCTGTACCCGGTCCTCGAACACGAGCCGCTTTTCGCTCGCCAACGTGACCAGCTTGACTTGCGGCCGCACGATGCTTTTGCCGCGCGGCAGATCGCCGAAATACTTCTGCACCCAGGCCTTTGCCTGCGTGGGATCGAAATCGCCGGCGATCGTGATCGTCGAGTTGTTAGGCGCGTAGAACACCCTGAAGAAATTCTTCACGTCGTTCACCGACGCTGCCGAGAGATCGACCATGCTCCCAATCACCGGCCAGGAGTATGGATGATCCTTGGGATACATCGCGGCACTGATGATCTCGCTCGTTCGCCCGTACGGCTGATTGTCGTAGCTCTGGCGCCGCTCATTTTTCACGACGTCCCGCTGCGCGTTGAGCTTGGTCGTGTCGAGCGCGTCGAGAAGGAATCCCATGCGGTCCGCCTCGAGCCAGATCGCGTCCTCCAGGTAGTTCGCCGGAACGATCTCCCAGTATTGCGTGCGGTCGTTCGTCGTCGAGCCGTTGTTGAAGCCGCCGACGCCCTCGGTGAGCTTGTCGTGCAGCCCATACGGGACGTGCCCGGAACCGGTGAACATCACATGCTCGAAAAGGTGCGCGAAGCCGGTGCGGCCCGGCAGCTCGTTCTTCGAGCCGACGTGGTACCACATGTCGACGGCGACTGTCGGGACGGCATGATCCGGCGACAGGATGACGTTGAGCCCGTTCGCAAGTTGATAATGCTCGTACGGAATGGAAATCTCACTGCGGGCTGGATGGCCAGCTGGCGTTTGCGCTGGCGCAATCCGGAGAGCGATGACGGCGGCTACGAGTGCCGCGGTCGCGCCTCGTCCATACGCCCGCGCCGAGGATCGGATGATCCGAGACACAATGCGGGTCCTATGTTGAGTGACAGGACGGTTCCTACGGAAGGAACGTGAAGTATGGCCTATCGGGCGTCATACCAGCAACGATCGGTTCGGTTCCGTACTGTTTCCGAACGTCGCATCTGACTGCCGTGCATAGGGTCAGAAAGCCAACGGAAGTTAGCACTTTGCCATTCAAACGGCGCTCAGAACCGTCGTGACCGCTTCCTCGAGACGTGCCGCGTCGGGCACCGTTCCCTGCGCGATCCGTGGTGAGCCGCCGCCCCGGCCGCCTAACCGCGTCACTGCCTCACGAAGCGTGCGCCCGGCGTCAACGCCCGCGTCCTCGGAGCTGGCGAAGAGGAGTGACGGCGGGTCAACGAGCGTGCCAACCAAGAGCACGCGCGGCAGCCCCACCATCGCCTGTGCCAGGTTTCGCAACTCGTCCATCGACGCCGCATCATGCCTAACGACTCGGCGACCGCCCGCGTCCGTCGGTGCGGCCTCGTACAGCGCCCGCGCCCGACCGACGGCAACTTCGCGCTCGAGGCGCCGGCGCTCGTTCTCGGCGGCGCGAAGTTGTTCGGCCTGCGCGCTCACGAGCGCCGGCGCGTCGTCGAGCGCGGCCGAGAGCGAGGTCGCGATCCGCGTCAGCGCCTCGAAGTCGGTCCGTGCGCGGCGCATCGCCCGCAGACCGCAAACGAACTCGAGACGCGCCGACTTTCGCACACGCTCAACTCTGCGAATGAGGATCGCGCCGATCTCACCGGTCGCGCGGACGTGTGTTCCGCCACACGCGCTGCGATCGACGTCGGAAATGGAAACGATGCGAAGCGTCCCTTCGCGATCGCTCTGCTTGCGCAGGTCCGTTGCCTCGGATGCCTCCTCGAAGGTCGTCGTGATCGGACGATTCTCGGCGGCGATCTCGTTCGCGCGCCGCTCGGCTTCGATCACCCGCTCCGCGCTGATCGATTCGACGTCGAGGTCGAGCGAAGAGTAGTCGCGTCCGAAGTGAACGCTCGCCGTGTGGTGGCCGAAGAGTTCCTCGAGCACGGCGGAGAGCAAGTGCTGACCGGTGTGCTGCTGCATGTGATCGAAGCGGCGCTGCCAGTCTATGTCACCAGCGACGCTCGATGCGTCGCCTCCGAACGGCGACTCTAGCACATGCGCGATTCGATCGCCTTCGTCGACGACGTCAGTTACGATTCCGCCGCCCAGAGTCCCGAGATCATTCGGTTGACCGCCTGACGTCGGGTAGAACGCCGTCTGGTCGAGATAGACGCGAAGGCCGTCGTCGCTGGCGTCGACGACGCGGGCATGGAAATTCGTAAGGTAGGAATCCGTGTAGTACAGCCGTATTGTGCTCATAGCGCGCGCGAGGAGTCTGATAAATATGTCGCGCCACCCACCGCACCAGTCTGCCTATGCTCAAACGTCTCGTCCGCAGGCGACTGGTCGTCGGAATCGCCGCGATCGTCGTCGCTCTCGCGGCATTCCGGCGTGCGCTCGACCAGTCCGGGATCATCCGCGTTGTCGGCGGAGTCGCGCCACCGCGAGCATCTCCAGGTAGCGTCGTCTCCGATAAGCCGGTTCCGGTGAGCCCAGGCTTTCAGGGCTGTCCGCCCACCGGCGACGGCGGCGACCGGGAGTTGAATTACCTGAAGAATCGCGTCGACAGCGCGAGCTGGGCGCCGACGGCCTTCGCCACCGTCCTCGATCTCCGCTGGTCACCGTCAGTCATTAGGCGCTTCCGCGAGGCGTGGAGCCGGCGCGACTCCGTCTCGGTTGCCGAGGACGAAGGGCTGCCGGTTGCAGTCGAAGGATATTTCGTCGCTGGGAAGCTGGAGGGTCCCGAAGCGACGAACTGTCACGGCGCGGACGCAACGTTCCGCGATTGGCATCTCTGGTTATCGGCGACGCCGGGCAAGGACCGCAGCCGCTCGATCGTCGTCGAGACAACGCCCGCGGTTCGCGCGAACCACCCGGAGTGGTCGCTCAACGCGATTCACAAGCTGGTACGCGATAGCACGCTCGTTCGCGTGAGCGGGTGGTTGATGCTCGACCCAGAGCACCCCGAGCAGTTGGGGAAAACGCGGGGGACGTTGTGGGAGATTCACCCTGTGATGAAAGTCGAAATGCTTCGCGACGGTCGCTGGACTGACCTTTCGGCAAAAGCATTGACGGACACTACCTCAGAATGAGCTGTCGTTTTTCAGCCATGGATGTGACGATGCACAAAGCAATCTCCCTTACCGTCCAGCTCTGGATCGAAGGCGACGACGAACCCGCACACGACTTCTCGCAATCGACGAGTCAGGCCGTCCGCGAAATGATCGAATCCGGCGTGGCGAAGTTCCCCGCGCTCACGGTCAAAATTCGCTCGATCCAGGAGCAATCCTGAACAACACCGGACCGCGTAGCGGGAGCGTGCGCGGAACGCCACGGATCGTCCAGAGCAAAGCCGCACAGCACGCCAGGGTCATCGCGCCTAACGTAAGCAGCAGCTCGTTCGTCGCCGCGATCGCGGCCGTCCGCCGGCGCTCCGCATCGAGCGAGACCCGCACGAGTTGCATCGCCTTCTCACTCGTGATCTTCCGCCGGCCCTGCTCGACAGACGCGATGTAGTCGCTGCGCATCTGCCAGTTGTCACTCGCCTCCACGATCTGCCGGAGCCGGGTCGCGGTGTAGAACATCCCTGCAACGATGACCGCGAGCACGAGCGTCGGCGCAAGGAGGAGGAATTTTCGGTCGAGTCGCATATCGAAAGGACAGCGACGCCAACGCCGAGGTCACGAACCGCGTCGGGCCGACGTATCGGAACGCGGCGCAGCCGGCCCACCGCAGGCGACCTTCACGCCGCGCACGCTCGTCACCGGGTTCTTGAGCCGTCCATCGGCAACCAGCGCGACGGCTCTTCCAATCAGCGTATCCCCACGCTGCTCCGTCCATTGAATCTCGAGTCCGACTGGCCACCAAGCGGGGAACAGCATGAGGACCGAATCCGCAGGCGAAGTCGATGCCCCGCCATTTGGCACCCGCGCGGCCCAATCACGCGGCGTGCCCACGGGCGCGCTCGTCGCCGGATCGTAGCCCGGATTGTACGCGCTCGCGACGCTCCTGAGCGGCGGATCCCAGGCGCCGAACTTGAAACCGAAGCACTCGTTAGGTGCTGCTTGCGCGCCCACGATGGATGGCGCGAGTGCGAGCGCGATGAAGACGAGTCGGCGATGCATGAAGGAACTATTCGTCCGCGCTCACCTCAGAGCAACGTCCCGTGCAGGACGATCAGCGCTACCGAGAAATAAATCACGAGCCCCGTCACGTCGACCAGCGTCGCCACGAAGGGCGCCGACGCACTCGCCGGATCGAACCCCACCCGCTTCAGGACGAACGGCAACATCGAGCCGGCGAGCGAACCGAAGCACACGATGCCGATCAGCGCCAGCCCAACCGTCAGTGCAACGAGATGATAGTGCACCCCATAATCGAACAGGTGCACGTGCTGCCACAGCTCAATGCGCACAATGCCGATCACGCCAAGGATCGAGCCGAGCACGAGGCCGGTCGGTAACTCCCGCATCGCTATCCGCCACCAATCGTGAAGCCGGATTTCGTGCAGCGCCAGTGCACGGATGATCAACGACGTCGCCTGCGACCCGGAGTTCCCGCCCGAGCTCATAACGAGCGGAATGAACATCGACAGCACAACCGCGCGCGCAATTTCTCCCTCGAAGTGCTGCATCGCCGTCGCCGTCAACATCTCGGACAAAAACAGCGCGCACAACCACCCCGCGCGCTTCCGGATCATCGACAAGAGGCCCATTTCCATGTACGGCGCATCGAGCGCCTCCATACCACCGAACTTCTGCACGTCCTCGGTCTGCTCCCGCACAATCGCGTCGATCACGTCGTCCACGGTCACGATGCCAAGCACATGCCCGCCATCGTCGACCACGGGCACCGCAAGCAGATTGTACTTCGAGATCAGACGCGCAACCTCCTCACGATCGGCGAGCGTGCGCACGCTCAATGGTTTCCGCTGATCGCCTACCGTCGTAACCACCGCCGCGCGCTCCGCCGTCATCAATTCGCGTAACGACACGACGTGCACCAATCTCTGATCTTGCGGATCGAGCACGTACACGGCGTATACGGTCTCCTTAGCTCGCCCAACCTCGCCGATGTAACGCAACGCCTGCTCGACCATCCAGGTCGCCGGAATCGCCACGAACTCCGTCGTCATGATGCCGCCCGCACTCTCCGGCGGATACTCGAGCAGCATCTCCAGCGAATGACGCGTCGGCGCCTCGAGTAGCTTGAGCAGCCTGGCGCGGTCGCTCTCCGGCAACTCGCGCACGAGATCCGCACGCTGGTCCGCCGACATCGCTTCGGCCAGGGCCGCTGCCGCCTGCGGCGGCATGCAGCGCACGATCGCGGCACGATGTCGATCGAGCTCGGGCTCGTCGAACACCTGCACGGCAAGATCGAACGGCAGCGCCGCCATCACCTTCGCGCCCGCTTCGGGACCAAGCTCCTTGAGCGCCTCGGCGACGTCCGCCGCGCGCATGCCGGCCAACGCCTCGGCTAGCTCCGAAGGATCCCCATGCAACAGATACAGAAGTTCCGGCGGAGCCGCCGCCCGCCCCCCATCCATTACCATCACGTCCTCGGCGTCAATTTGGTTGGCTCGGCGTTAGATCGATGTATTTGTCGCTCTAACGACTCGCGGAACCCAGCAACGGTTACGTCGGACGCGATGAAAGTAGCTACTCCTGCTCGGGTTCCGCGGCGGATTGGTCCGACTCGGCGGTCTTTTGCTTCGGCGAGATCACGGGCTTTTTCGGTCGGCCACCTTTGGCTCGCTCGGCGTCCGCCGCAAGCAACGCGTGATAGGCTCGCCGAGCCTGCTCCAACGGATGCTCCGCAGGCCGCACGCGCTCGGCACGACGCGCCTTTTCACGACGGTAATGCTCACGTGCGGCAACGTCCGTCGGCGAATGGTCGCTCTCGAACGTCGCGTCCCGCTTGGGCGGCGTCACATCGGTGCGGCGGACACGTGTGGATCGCTTTCGCTGGCGCTTTTCGTTCCCCGTCGACATGGGTCTCCCTCCCGGCAGCAACGCTGATTTTACGGAGGGCAAACACCATGCGCGTGGAGAACCTCCGCACCCCTCCGGCCGCGCAGGCACAACTATTGCGCCCCCTTTGTTTAGCGATCTTGCAACTTTGCGCTCCGGGCTGTCGCCGCCGATGGCCGGACGTTGCGTGCGGCAGTCGTGAGGTGCATAACGAGTGCGGCGATGCGGCCCCGGAGGACGAGCATGGATCAACGTGCAGCGGGACAACAGTGGACGCCGTCGCACGAGCCCGCATGGGTCCCCACGGCGACGGTCGCCAAGTTACGGCAGATCACTTCCCGGTACCTCGACGGCGATGGCGCCGCCTCCGCCGACGTCGAAACCGTCGCCGACTCCCTCGCGGCCGCCGCGCACTCGGCAGGACACAGCCCTGAGCGCATGCTCATCGCGGTGCGAGAGATCTGGCGCGAGTTCACTCCCTCGCAGCACGATCGGCTCCAGCTCGCGTCGCTCTACGATCGGCTCGTGCGCAGGACGATCGACCGGTATTACGATGTCTGACGTTCCGATCCGCTCGCCGCTCTGACAACGGCTCGTCGGTGCTCAGCTCCTCTGCTTCGCCGCCATCGCTGAGCGAATCATGATGTACTCCCCGATGTTCTCGAGCGTGAGCACGCCTAACAGCTCGCGCCCGCGAACGACCGGCATCGCGTTGCATCCACAGTTTCGGAGGCGGTCGATCGCCTCCTCCGCGCGGTCCTCGGGCGTCGCCGTCGCAAATCGGCGATGCATCGAGTCCGCGACCGTCGCCGATGCGCCGCCGTCGGAGAGCGCACGCAAGAGGTCGGCGCGCGTCAGCACGCCCACCAGGCCGCCGCTCGCGTCCACCACCGGGAAATCCTGCTGAAATCCCTCGAGCGTGAACTGCACGGCGCGCGACAGCGGATCATCGGGCGCCAGCGTGTGAACCTCGCGAATCATCAGATCCTCGATCGGTACTCCGTCGAGCGTCGCCGACGTCTGCACCGCGGCCGCCTCGCTTCCGGCGCCAAGCCAGACGAAGAGGGCGATCAGCACCCAGAAGGGGTTGGTGAAGCGGTACAGACCAGCGATGCCTAACAAAAGAGCGAACACGCGTCCCACCCGCGCCGCGATCTCCGTCGCCCGGGTGTAGCTGCTCAGCCGCATCGCAAGGATCGCGCGGAGCACACGCCCGCCGTCCATCGGGAAGGCGGGAAGCAGATTGAAGGCCGCGAGCACGACGTTCACGAATGCCAGCTGATAGAGAAACGCGCGTGCTGACGTCACGATATCGATGTCGTACAGCTCGCCAACGGGCGGCTGGCCGCCGAGCCTAACGATGCCGTAGAGCACGATCGCCAGCACGACATTCACTGCCGGTCCCGCGAGCGCGACGAGCAGCTCCTGCCGCGGGTCGCGGGGCATCCGCTCGAGCCGAGCGACGCCGCCGATGGGCAGCAGCGTGATGTCGCGCGTGCGGATGCCATAGCGCCGCGCGGTGAGCGCGTGTCCCAATTCGTGCAATACTACGATCGCGAACAGCGCGATGATGTAGATCATCGACGCCGCAATGGCTGCCGGACCCTGTGCGTACTCCTGAAACGCGACCCATGCGAGGAGCAGCACGAAGGTCGCGTGGACGTACAGATCGATCCCCGCGACGCGCCCGAGGCGCCAGGACCATCTCATCTCGACTGACCCGCGACCGGAGCCGCGCCCAGCCACGGTGTCCCGGGCCGGCGGTTTCGCAGATACAGATTGAGCGACCCGAACTTCAGCGACGACTTGAGCTGGACGAGCGTGCGCGTGCTGTCGTCCGTGAACCACACTTCCGCCCGGCCACCCTCGCCAAAAATCCCGGATGTCTTGATCACGGGCCTAACGACGACCGCGTTGAACGTGCCCGCCGGCACCTTGATGGTCTCCTTGCGTACGACGACGACGCGCACCGGATTCTTGTCCGGCCGGAAGTATCGAGCGAACTCGTAGGTCTGGCCAACCTCGAGCGGAATGCTTCGGAGGAAAAAAAGAAACGACGCCTCATCGAGCGGGTCGGCGACAGTAGGCGTCTCCGGCTTGCCGTTCTCGCTCAGCATCTTTCTCTCCGGGAAGAACTCGAAATCGCGCTGCCGATCGTACGAGCCTTCGTCGATGCTCTGCACGGCCCGGAGCGTCGAGTAGGACTCAGGATCGAACCAGCTTTCGTAGCTGTCGTTCACGCGATAGATGCGAATCCCGCCCTTCACCGTAAAAGTTGCGTGGATCGCCGGCGCGCCGCGCACGCTATCGATTCCGAGCACCTCGAGCACTGCGCTGCCGACGCCGAGGAAGCCGTATTTGACCTGATACTCGAGCCGCTCTTTGTCGCCGAAGGGAAGTCGCGCCAGCGCGATCGAGAGTGCGGATGGAGAGGGGGCCGCCGCGGGCGCGGGCGGCGTGGGCAGCGGCGCTGGCGCTGGCGGCGCCACCGTAGCGATCGTCGTCGAATCGATACGCGCCGACAGCGTGTCGGATGTTTTGCCGACTGGTTTTGTCGAGAGCCGCTGCGCCACCGGACCGACGCGCCGCGGCGTTCCGACGCCTGAAGCGCTCATCGGTGAGCGCATTGGGGCCGCGGTCCCGCTCTCCGCGTGCGCCGCACTCTGCGGTGGTGTCGCGGCGCTCGCGGTCTGACGCTCGCGACCGTGACAGCCGGCAGCCGCGACGAATGACAGCAGCATCCACCTGCATGCACTCGATTGCTTTCGCATGAGATCTTCAGTGTGCTCCGAACTGTTCTACAGGTTCATGCCGCATGCCATGCATTTCCCGACTGGCACCATCGAGACGATGCGAGAGCGGTCGGGCCATCGTACAATTCGCCACTCCCGTCACGGAGGATACCGACATGGGATGCTTCGCTCTCGCTCCGATCTGCCTTGTGGCGTTCGCGATTGTCAGCGCCACTGCGCAGCAACCCAATGCAAACCCCGCCACTCAAACCCAGGCAGACGACTACACACGCTACGAGCTTCTCGCTCCCGGCTCTGCCCGATTCCGCATCGCCTATGAGGTGACTGCGACGACCACCGGCGCGACGCAATTCTTGAATCCCATTCGCAAGGGCAGCGTCGCCAGCGACGAGCATGTCTACGATCGCGCGACCGGCGCGCCACTCGTCTTCGACGTCGTCGGCGGCGACGTTGCGCGGGCTGCTGGCGTGCGCGGCGGCGACTCCACATCGCAATACATTCGCGTGCGACTGGCGCGCCCCGTGCCCGCCGATGGCGAAGCAAGGATTCTCATCGATAAGACCTACTACGATCCCAAAAGCTATTACGAGGAGAACGGGGTTCTCGTCTTCGCGCGGCCGCTCGGCATCAAGCGCAACGCGATCGTTCTACCCCTCGGTTACGAGATCGTCTCTTGCAACATTCCGTCACAGGTCATCGAGGAATCGGACGGGCGCATCTCGATCAGCTTCTGGAATTCCCTACCGGCTGAAGCGCCACTGATCGTAAGAGCGCGGAAGCTCCCCGCGGCTGCGTTGAACCGGGTCACGATGGCCGGAAACGCCGCTTCTACGCCTTCTGGTAGCGCTCCTGTGGCGGCTGCGCCGCCTCGGATGCGTCTGCCCCTCGACGAGCGCGCGCATCAGAACCGAGAGATCGTCTACCTCCTTCAGCAGCCGGAGACCCACGCGTTCGACTTGTATCACGACTACACAGAGTCACGTCCAGGCGTCGACAAGTATCTCAACGTCGTTCGAACGGGGAGCGCGGTGTCCCATCCCACAGCGCGGATCCTCGACACGGGTGAAGAGTTGAAATGGGAGGTCCTGACCGGAGATGCGATTCGCCGAGCCGGCCTCGACGTGCCGGACGTGACGGCTGAGACCCAAGTGGTGGTCTTTCATTTCATGGCCGTTAAGCCGAACGAGTCTGCGCGGCTCCGGATGTACGAGACGTACACGGACAGCGCGCGCTATCGGTTGGACGGCAGCATGCTCGTCTGGGATCGCTCCTTCGGCCGGCCGGCGAATGCCGTCGTGCTGCCGGCGGGTTGGTATCTGACGAACAGCGCGATACCGGGTGCGATCAGCGAGACGGCGGACGGGCGCGTACGTCTTGACTTCATCAATGGCCGGCCCGATGAAATTGAAGTTTTCCTCACGGCGCGCCGGCGCGAGCGGGCGGGCCAATGATGATTCGACGCCGATATGGACAAGGCCGCCAGCATTCTGATTATCGACGACGAGCCGCAGATTCGCAGTGCGGTTCGCAACGCCCTCCGTGAAGTTGCTGACCACATCGGCGAAGCCGCGACAGGGGCCGAAGGGCTGAACGCCGCCGCCGCCGAGCGACCAGAGCTCGTCGTGCTCGACCTGGGACTCCCCGATTCAGCGGGCGTCGACGTCTGCCGCGAGCTGCGCCGCTTACTCGCGTCGCCGATCATTGTCCTGTCGGCCCGCCACTCGGAGGATGAGAAAGTCTTACTCCTCAATGCCGGCGCCGACGACTACGTTACCAAGCCGTTCAGCGTCCTCGAGCTCGCGGCGCGGGCTCGAGCACAGTTGCGGCGAGCGCGGACGGCGGCGCCGGCGACGCCGGCGCCCATCACGCTTCATGGACTGACTGTCGATCCGGTCACGCGCCGAGTCGATCGCGATGGCCGGCAGATTCACCTGACTCCGATCGAGTGGCAGATTTTGAGCACGCTCGTGAGCGCCGGCGGCCGCACACTCACCCACCAGCAGATCTTCGATGCGGTGTGGAGCCGGCAATTTGGCAGCCCGCAGCAATATTTGCGCGTGCACATCACGAACCTCCGGCGAAAGATCGAGAACGATCCGGCGTCACCGCGGATCGTCATCACCGAGCCGGGCGTCGGCTATCGCGCCGACGTCATGCGTTGACGTGACCAGCACCATCTCCACGCACAGCGGGACGCCCCCACTCGGCGGTCGCCTTCGCCGTGTGCTGCATCGCGTCGACGAGATCCGGCTCCATGTCAGCCGGCCTGCACTCGTCTGGCTGTTCTGGATCGTCATCCTTGCCGCCGCGACGCTGGCCATGTTCTCGGTACAGGGCCGAATCGAACAGGCGCACGTCGTTCTGATCTATCTCCTTATTGTGCTCGGGGCGAGCGCGAGTGCCGGCCGCGCGCTCGGCTTCGCGCTCGCCTTCGTAGCATTTTTTCTCATCGATTACCTGTTCCAACAGCCGTACTACGACTTCTTCAACGACAAGCCGCTCGATTTTTTTGTTCTCGTTGCCTTCCTGACGACGGCGATTGTCGCGACGCAATTGCTCGCCCGGGCACAGGAGCAGGCACGAGAGGCTCGCGCGCGCGCCATCGAGGTGACCTCGCTGTCGCAGCTCGCGTCGGAGACGCTCAACGTCGGTCGCGCCGAGGACGCGCTCGTGAAGATGGTCGACGTTATCCAGTCGACACTTGGCGTCGCGTCCTGCACGATCTGGCCGTGGATGCCGGATCGCGGCTTCGGCGAGAGCATAACGAGAGACGGTATCGACGTGCGACGTCGCGATCCCGACACCCTCGTCCATCGTGCCGCCGAGCGGGGTGAGCCGCTCTCGCTCGCCGTCAACGGCGCCCTCGGCGCCGAGGCCGCCGCGCCGGGCACCCGTGAGCTCTTTCTTCCGTTAGGCGTCAAGACGGGCGTCGTCGGCGTCCTCGTCCTCTCCGACGACAAGCCGATCGTTTTCAATCCGCCGAAGCAACGTTTCCTCGCCGCGCTCACCTACTACGCCGCGCTCGGCATCGAGCGGGCGCAACTCGTTCGTGAAGCCGAGCATGCCGCCGCGTTGCGCGAGGCGGACAAGATGAAGGACAACCTGCTCGCGTCGGTGTCGCACGATCTGCGTACACCGCTGACGACGATCAAAGCGCTCGCCCAGACCGCGGCACTGCGCGGCGACACCGCGGCTGCGGCAATCGAAGAGCAAGCCGATCGCCTAACGCGGTTCGTCGGTGATCTGCTCGACCTGTCACGAATGAAAGGCGATGCCTTTCGCGCGGCGCTCGACATCAATACCGCCGAGGACCTCATCGGCGCCGCGCAGCGCCAGGCGCAGGGCTTGCTCTCCGAGGGCCGCACCATTCGCACGGTCGTCGATCTGGAGAGTCCGGCACTCGTTGGGCGTTTCGATTTCACGCACGCGCTTCGCATCGTCGGCAATCTCCTCGAGAACGCGCTTCGCTACACGAAGCCGGGGGGCAGCGTGGAGCTCGGCGTGCGGCGCGACGGAGACTGGCTCGTTTTCACCGTCGCCGATCGAGGTCCAGGCATACCGGCCACCGAGACCGATCGGATCTTCGAGGCATTCAATCGCCACGCTGACGCCACGCCCGATGTCGGTCGAGCAGGTCTCGGCCTCTCGATTGCCCGTCGGCTCGCGGAGATTCAGCAAGGCTCGCTCGTGTACGAGCCGCGGCCGGGCGGAGGGAGCGTGTTCGTGCTGAGATTACCAGCGGTGGATCTCGAAGGCGCCTGACCCTACTGACCTACTGTCGCCGTGACGGCCGGAGGTCGAAGCAGAAGCCGCCTTAACGCAATCTTAGCCGTTGATCGAGCCTGGTCGCGCGTAACTTCCTCCGAGAGGCGAATCCAGATCGTTCGCGGTCAGATAGTCCGTCACGGCGTTGCGGTGGGTGGCGGCGCGGCGGGACCGCGACGATCGGAGCCTCGCCGCTGTAGCTTTCCGCGATGGCCGAGCGCGCCATCGCCCCGACCCCGCCTCGTTATGCCTGGTACGTCGTCGGCGTTCTGACGCTGGCGAACGTCTCCGGCTTCCTCGATCGCCAGGTGCTGAGCCTTCTCGTGCCTGCGATCGAACGCGACCTGCACATATCGGACACGCAGATGAGCTACCTCATCGGCCTGTCCTTCTCGGTGCTCTACACCGTGCTCGGGTTGCCCATTGCGTGGTGGGCGGATCGCGCCAATCGGCGCAACGTCATGGCGACTGGTGTCACCCTGTGGAGTTTGATGACGATGGCGTGCGGTCTCGCGTCGACGTATTCGCGTCTGCTGCTCGCGCGAATTGGCGTCGGCGTCGGCGAGGCGACGCTCAACGCGCCCTCCGTGTCGCTCATCGCTGATTACTTTCCACCCGAGCGCGTCGGCATCGCGATGAGCGTATGGTCGTTAGGCACGTTTCTCGGATCGGGGCTGGCGTATTTCATCGGCGGATGGATCGTCGGGCTCGTGGCGACGGCGTCGAGCGTGACGGTGCCCGTTATCGGCGCGATGCGCTCCTGGCAGGTCGTGTTCGTGCTCGTCGGCGCGCCGGGACTCGTCATCGCGCTCCTGATGTTGACGGTTCGTGATCCGCGCCGGGCGAGACGCGCCTCGCCGCCGACGGCGCGCGCCGCGCTCGTCCCGTACGTTCGCGCGAATCTGCGCACTTTCGTCAGCCTCGGCGTCGGCTTCGCGCTCTCCGCGTCGGTGAACTTCGGCATCGCCGCCTGGCTCGCGACCTTTCTCATCCGCTCGTACGGCTGGACGGCCTCGCGCGCGGGCACGGTTCAGGGAATACTCACGATGACCGTCGGCGTGGTCGGCACGCTCGCTGGCGGGCGCGCTGCCGATATGCTCGTTAAGCGCGGCCATGTCGATGCACCGTTGCGCGTCGGGATCGTCGGCGCGCTCGGGATGCTGATCTCCGCGTCCGCGTATCCGCTCATGCCAACGGCGGCGCTCGCCGTGGCGTGGCTCGTCGTCGTGAATTTTTTTGCCGCGTTTCCGTGGGGTCCCGCTTTCGCCGCCGCGGCCGAGATCGTCCCGGCGCCGATTCGGACGCAGGGCGCAGCGCTGTACTTCTTCGTGCTGAGTCTCGTCTCGGGCACGTTAGGCCCGACTGCCGTCGCCTTCTTCACCGACAGCGTTTTTCACGACCCGATGGCGCTGCGCTACTCGCTTCTGATCGTGAACGTCATCGGTATGGCGTGCACGATCGCGTTGCTTGCGTTCGGGATCCCGGCATATGAACGCACCGCTCGGACGGCGCAGCTGCCCGACGGCATCGCTCGTTAGGCTCGTCGGCGCCCGCGCCGTCGGGTGTGCGCTGGAGCGGCGCTAGCTCTCCCGGCGACGAGTCGCCCAGCCCTTCTTGGCCGCGCGGCTGCGCTCGTCGTGCGACATGCTGCCCGCGCTCGAGTCGCGTTGTCCGCGGCCGGAACCGCCGGACTTGTTGCCGCCGCCGGTCTGCTTATTCACCGTCGCCCATCCGCGCCGCTCCGCCTCGTGCCGACCGACGCCACGCTTTTCGTAGCCTTCTTCGATATGCTCTTCCATGCGTTTCTGCTTGTCCGTGTACTTCGATTTGTCGCCGCGTGGCATTGTACGTCTCCTGATGAATGTCTTGAGTATCGCGTGCAACGACTGTTCCCTTCAGGGGCGCTCCCAGCAGTCGCGCTTCTCGGTTCCGATGGGCACGCGCTCTGCACAACCGTTTCTGCCAACATCTGGAGGATGCGGAGATGGAACGGAACGCGGACGAGTATTCTGGCGGCAGCTCGACTGGCGCCGCGGGATCGACGACTGGTGGCTACGGCAACAGCGGCGACGTGAGTGGCGCAGCGGCCACCGGCGGCTCGAGCTACGGCAGCACGTCCGGTGCGGGTGAGGGTGGAATCGCGGATCGCGCGCGTGACATTGCGGGAACGGCGAAGGACAAACTTGCGGACGTGGGCACGAACGTGCGTGAGAGCACCGGCAACGCGAAGAACAAGCTCGCGGACGCGCTCGAGTCGGGTGCCGACAAGCTGCGTCAGCGCGGCGGGCGCGGCCAGCTCAGTGCGTCGGCGGGGAGTGCCGATGTCAGCGTCAGCGGCGATGGCGTCGCGAACGTGACCGACCGCGTTGCTGGTGGGATGCAGGCGACGGCCGATTGGCTGCGCGACGCGGATCTCGACACTCTGCGGTCGGGTGTGGAGCGTCAGGTGAAGGACCATCCCGGCCGGACACTGCTCCTCGCCGTCGGCGTTGGCTACTTGCTCGGCAAAGCGTTTCGGAAGTAGGAGGCGATCATGACGGTCGCCGTGCACCAGAATGGCCGTCGCTCGGTCGGCGCTCTCCTCCGCGATCTCGCGGAGGGGGGCGTTGAGTTGGTGCGAGCTGAGCTTGTTCTCGCCCGCGTCGAGATCCTCGAAGCACTCAATGGCGTCGGACGAGGCGCAGCGCTGGTCGCCAGCGGGGCGGTGCTCGCGCTCCTTGGCGGCCTCGCACTCATCGCCGGTGTGATTCTGCTCGTCGGAGATCAATGGCTTCCACGCGACCTGTATTGGCTCGCGGCGCTCATCGTCGCCGTCATCACCGGTGCTGGCGCTGCGTGGTTCGCAGGGCGTGGGATGTCGTTGCTCTCGCCGGACGCGCTTGCACCCGACCAGACGGTGACGACGCTTCGCGAGACGAAGGACGATCTCGTAGCTGCCGTTAGGCATTGAGTTGCAGCCGAGCCCAGACTTTAGGCCCTCATATCGGAGACTTCACGCAATGGCTGAGACAACGGCCGACGTCCGCCGCGACATCGAACAGACTCGTGAGCGCATGTCCAGCACGCTCACCGAGCTCGAGCAGCGGCTGAACGTCGTGCAGATCGTGCGCGATCATCCGTGGCCCGCGCTCGCGCTCGCATTTGGCGCCGGACTCGCGCTGAGTGCGTCCGGGACAGACAAGAAGGCAGCCGTCGCGGCCGTCGCCGCGACGAAGGGCTCGACGACGAAGCTCGGTGCGGCCCTCGACGACATCGTGGCGAATCTGATGTCTGGCGTGCACTCCGCGCTTCAGGACCGCATCGATGGTTGGGTCGACGACCTCAAGTCCGCGATGGGCGCGCCGCAACGAACGACTAACCGTCGCCCCGGCATGGTCGCGACTTCGGGCGGATATGGAACCGGACCCGTCGACGACTTCGGAAGAGCACAGCCGGGGAGGGCAGACTAACGGTTAGCTCGAGAAGGAGTCTCCGTTGACCTAACGAGAGCGGATCTAGAAAGTCCAATCCAGAGAAGCGGCTCTCTACGCGTATCTCACCCACTTTGCCACTTCAGCGAGGCTGGGCTTTTTTCCGTACATCAACATGCCCACCCGGTAGATCCGCGCCGCGAGCCAGACTGCACCGACGCAGCCTAACGCGCATACGGCGAGTGAACCAATGATGCTCGGCCAGCCGACCGGCGACAGCCCCATGCGCATCGGCATGATGATCGGCGACGAGAAGGGAAGCCACGACAGCACCCTCGCGATCGATCCGGTCGGATTCACGATCACGGAGTTCACGAACAGCCAGCTCCCGATGAGCAGGTACATCACCGGCATCGCTGCCTGTTGCGCATCCTGCTCGCTGTTCACCATCGATCCCGCGGCTGCAAGGAGCGAGGCGTAGAAAATGAAACCGAGCAGGAAGTACAGCACCACGACGACGAACAATCCGATCGTCAGGCCACCTAACGAAGCTCCGACCGCCGCGGTGCCCGCGCCCGTGATCGGGGCGCCTGCCGACTTGAGCACGATCGGCGCGATGTTCGTCATCAGGTAGCCAGCGATCGCGATCCAGAGAACCTGCTGCGTCAATCCGACCGCGCCCGCGCCCGCGACCTTCCCTGCGAGCAGCATCTCCGGCTTGATGCTCGAGATCACCACTTCGGCGACGCGCGTCGATTTCTCCTCGAGCACGCCGCGGAGCACGTTCTGGCCGTGGAAGATGATCGACATCAACAGCAGAACGCCGATTCCGATGCCGAGAAAGATTGCCGCCTGACCCGATCCACCCCGTCCGCGCTCATCGATGCGCGTGAGCGGCATTGTCAATGAGAGGTTGCTAATCAGCGCGATCGTCGCCGGTTTCACCCCTTCGCGCTCGAGCATCACGCCGGTGAATGCCTGACGGACGGCGCTCTTGAGCTTGTCCATGTCCACGATCGACGAGGCATTCCGCCCCGCGTAGAGAATTCGTCGACTCGACATGGTGCTGTCGTCCAGGACGAGATAGCCGACGATCGACTTTGGCCGCATCACCTCGTGCGTCGCCGAGTCCTCGGCGATCGATAGCTGCGCCTGCGACATTTCGCGAACTTGCGGCGGCGGCGCTGCGTCGGCGTTAGCCGTCGACGCGCTGTCGCGCATCAACACCGCCGCAACTCGGTGTCCGAGTCCCGTTCCCGTCGCATCCAGAATGACGATGTTCACCGCTGCCGCGCTCGAGGCGCTTCGCGCCGTGACCCATGCGGGGATCAGAAATATCGCGGTGATGAACACCGGAACGAACAGCGTCATCACCACGAACCAGCGCGAGCGCACGCGCTCCAGGTACTCGCGCTTCGCAACGACCCAGAATTTATCCATGTCCCGACATCCCCGTCTCGACGCCCTGGGCGCCGACACGCTCGATGAAAATTTGATGAAGTGAGGGCAGCACGAGCTCGAAGCGCTCGATGCGCGCGCCGGCTGCGACCAAGCGGTGGAGGAGCTCCTGCGCGTCAGCGCCCGCCGCCAGCTCGATCTCGAAATACCGATTGTTGTCGTCGTAGCGATTGACGAGGCGTCTGTCGCCGAGCACCTGGCCGACGCCGTTCTCGGTCACGCGGCCATTTCCCGAACGGCTCGGCACGAGCGTGAGCGCGACGTTGCGCCGGCCGCTGCTCGTGCGGACGTCGGTCACGGGGCCGTCGAGTACCTTCTCGCCCCGCGCGATGATACACACGGCGTCGCACATGCGTTCGGCGTTCTCCATCACATGCGTGCTGAAGACCACCGTCTTTCCTCGCTTTTTGAGCTCGACCACGGCGTCCTTCAGCGCTTGTGCGTTGATGGGATCGAGCCCGCTGAATGGTTCGTCGAGTATGACGAGATCCGGGTCGTGCACGAGCGTCGCGATGAATTGCACCTTCTGCTGCATTCCCCGCGACAGTTCATCTACTCTCGCATTGCCCCAATCCCGCTCTTTGGTCGTAAGGGCGAACCGCTCGAGCCATTCGCCGATGCGCTTATCCGCTTCCTCGCCCGAAAGTCCCTTCAACTCGGCGAGAAAGCGGAGGATGCGGCGCACCTGCATTTTCCGGTAGAGACCACGCTCCTCCGGCAGATATCCGACGCGATTGAGCAAGCCACTTTCGTAGTTGGGTCGCCCGAAGATGCTGATCGAGCCTCCATCTGGTGCGATGATGTCGAGTAGCATGCGAATGGTGGTCGTCTTGCCGGCGCCGTTCGGGCCGAGGAGCCCGTAGACGGATCCGGATGGCACCTGGAGCGACAGATCGCGCACCGCGACGTGCTCCTCGTACCGTTTCGAGACGCCACGAATATCAATGGCGAGATCGTTGGCGTTCATTTACAGGGTGGGTGGGGGAGGGTGTCGGCCCGTACTGCCGTGCAGTACAGCGCCGGCCCGTGGGGGGAGTTCGCTTCACTCAACGTCGACGGTATGCAAAGGTTTCGGAACCCTTGCTACTTACGGTTGGCGCCGCTGATTATTGCCTCATGCGGAGATCTTGTACATACGCCGTTGTCATGGCGCTCGCGTGCGCTGCCTGCCGCGAGCGAAGTTCAGCATCGTCAACGACATCGTCGTCGCAACGCGATACCGTGGTCGTCTATCTGGCCGCTAGTCTCACCAAACCGCTTCAGGCGGCGTTGGATAGCTTTGCCATTCGTAACAATACGGTGATCCAGCGGGAGAGCGGCGCCTCCCTCGAACACGCCCGGAAGCTCACCGAGCTCGGCCGAATTCCGGATATCATCGCACTCGCGGACCCCGAAGTCTTTCCCCAGCTGCTCATGCCGAAGCACGTCAGCTGGTACGCTGAGTTCGCGCGCAACCGGATGATCATCGGGTACACCGATCGGTCGCGTCACGCGTCCGAGATCGATTCCACCAATTGGCGACGTATTCTCGCCGAGTCGGGAGTCGAGGTGGGACGTCCGGATCCGAATCTCGCGCCAGCTGGGTATCGCACAGTGCTGATGTTGGTGCTGGCCGAATACCATTATCACGATCCGGGACTCCTCCAGCGCATTCTCTCGAACACGCCGCCCAAGAATATGCGGCCTGACGCCGCACAGCTCGCGGCGCTTCTCCAGACCGGTGAACTGGACTACGTATTCGACTACGAATCTGTCGCCGAGGCATATGGATTCCGCGCTCTGCATTTGCCGGCGGCAATCGATCTTGGTGATCCGTCGCTCGCGAGTGAATACGCTCGCGCGATGTGGCGCTACAAGACGCCCAAGGGTGACACCGTAGTCCGCCGAGGAAGTCCGATTCTTTACGCGCTCTCGGTGCCGGTCAACGCGCCGCATCCCGCGGCAGCGGCGCGTCTTGCCGCATATCTACTTTCGGGCGACGGCCGAAGTATGATGCGCACTGCCCACGTCGACGCGCTCGATCACGCGCTATTCGTCGGCACTGGCGTGCCCGCCACCATTCGTGACGCCGCTGCCCGATAGCGCGTCGCGCGATGCGAGCGGGTGGCGCGGAGCACTCTCGCCCGCGGCGACGGTCGTCAGTGGACTGTTCGCATCCCTCTTCCTACTCTTTCTTGTCGCACCGCTCGTCGGACTCGTCGGTGCGGGCGCGGCGTCCGGCGTTAGGCAGCTATTCGAGGATTCCGAGCTACGAGGCGCGCTGCTCCTCACGACATTGACGGCGACCACGGCGACGTTGGTCGCCATCTTCGGCGGCACACCCGTCGCATACCTGCTCGCACGGCGGCGCTTCTCGGGACGGACGCTCGTCGTCGCGATTCTCGATCTGCCCTTGATCGTGCCGCATCCGGTCGCGGGCATCGCACTGTTGCTCGTTCTGGGGCGCGCCAGCCCGTTCGGAACCGTTCTCTTCCAGGCTGGCCTCCGCGTCACGGGATCGGTGTTCGGAATCGTCTGTGCAATGCTGTTCGTTGCCGCGCCGCTGTACGTAGGCGGGGCTCGTGAGGCATTCATGCGCGTCGACCGGCGCTACGAGGCGGTCGCGCGGACGCTTGGCGACTCCTCGTGGGCCGCCTTTCGCCGCATCACATTGCCACTGTCGTTTCGCGGGCTCACCGCCGCCGCGATCGTCATGTGGGCGCGCGCCGTGAGCGAGTTCGGCGCCATCGTCGTCCTCACCTACAATCCCAAAGTTGCCAGCGTCCTGAGCTACGATCGATTCACGACACTCGGATTGAACGGCGCGCTTCCCGTTGCCGCCGTACTGGTTTTACTCGCGATCATTCCGCTGGTCGCGTTGCGTGCGCTGCGCCGGGACGAGTGACCGAAAGATGATCGCCGTCAACGGACTCACCGCGCGTCTTGGCGACTTCACGCTGGACAACGTGTCGTTCACGGTCCCGCGCGGTGCGTATGGCGTCGTCATTGGCCCGGCTGGCGCGGGCAAGACGACCCTGCTCGAGTCGATCGCCGGTCTCGTGCCGCTGCGATCCGGCATCGTTAGGCTCGGCGACGCTGACGTGACGCGCTTGCCCCCCGAGCGGCGCCGACTCGGTCTCGTCTATCAGCACGCGTACCTCTTTCCACATCTCACCGTCGATCAGAACGTCGGATACGGCGCCGCCGACGCCGCGCTCGCGGCCGAGATGACGGAGCGCTTCGGTCTCCAACTCGTTGGCGACCGCGACGTTCGTTCGCTGAGTGGGGGTGAGCGCCAACTCGTCGCGCTCGCTCGCACGCTCGCGCGCCGTCCGGACGTTCTGCTGCTCGACGAACCGTTCGGCGCGCTGGATCCGCGCGGCCGGGCAGCGGTCCGGCGCGAGGTCCGGACGATCTACTTCGAGCGGCAGTTCACCGTTTTGCACGTCACGCACGACTTCGCCGAAGTGGGACTCGTTGGCGATGTCGCGGTCCTTCTCGATCGAGGCCGCGTGCTGCAAGCGGGCGAGCCGGCGGAGCTCTTTCGACGTCCCGCGACACCGTACGTCGCCAGTTTTCTCGGCTCCGAGAATATCTATGCCGGCATCGCTCGGCCGATTCGCGCTACGAGCCCGGACTGGACCGATGCCGGCGACGGGCAGTTCGCAGAACATCCGCTGGCGTTCGACACGGGTTCGCTGACGTTCTACGCGTTAGGCGACGCCGTACCGGGGCGTGCGCACGCGATCCTGCGCGCCGAGGACGTCACGCTTTCCAAGGAGGCGCTCGCGTCCTCGGTGCGGAATCAGTTTCGCGGACGCGTTGTCGATATCCTGGCGGCGGGCGCATTGAGCAAAGTGACGGTCAATGTGAGTGGAACGCCGATCATTGCTGCCGTGACGACGCGCGCCGTCGACGAGCTCGGCCTGGCGCCCGGACAGGAGGTCGTCGCATCCTTCAAGGCGACCGCAATTCATATTTGTTGAAGCTGGCATCCCGAGCGACGCGAGGGATTTGCTTTTCCAATCAGCGCGCCACCAATCACTCAGACTCGAAATGAGACTCACGTTCCCCCTTTCGGTGCTGTTGACGCTCGCGAGCGTCACGACGCTCAGTGGACAGGCGCTTGCCGTTCCGCACGACAGTCCTCGCCTTCGCGCCGCACTCGATACGATCAAGGCACAGGAGCCCTGGACGATCCAGCAGCAGATTTCGCTCTGCGAGATCCCCGCGCCTCCGTACAAGGAGGCAAGTCGCGCCGCGGAGTATCGGCGGCGATTACAAGCCTTGGGCATCACGAACGTGCGGATCGATAGCATGGGAAACGTGATCGCGGAGCGCCGCGGAACGGGCAACGGCCCCACCGTGCTCATCGAAGGTCATCTCGACACCGTCTTTCCCGAGGGCACCGAGGTCGAGGTGAAGCGCAACGGCAGCATGCTCGCCGGGCCAGGCATCGGCGACGATTGTCGTGGCCTCGCCGTCGTGCTATCCGTCGTTCGCGCGTTTCAGCGCGCCAACGTGCAGACCGTCGGCACGGTGTACTTCGTCGGTGACGTCGGCGAAGAGGGGCAGGGTAATCTCCGCGGCACGCGCTATCTCTTCACCAATACTCTGAAGAGCAAGATCGATTACTTCATCTCGATCGACGGCACCGGGCTCGATCTCAAGGACCACGGCGTCGGCAGCAAGCGGTACCGCATCACGTACAAGGGACCGGGCGGTCACAGTTACGGTGCTTTCGGCATCCCGAATCCGATTCACGCGTTAGGCAGAGCCATCGCCGCGATCGGGGACATCCAGGTGCCGACATCGCCGAAGACGACCTTCAACGTCGGCGTCATTAGCGGCGGTACGTCGGTAAACTCGATTCCGTTCTCGGCTACCATGGATCTCGACATGCGTTCGGAGACGGCGGAGGCGCTCGACGCTGTCGACAAGCAAGTGCTTAGGATTCTCACGACAGCGCTCGACGCCGAGAACGACCGCTGGATCCGCCAAACGGGCTCCAGGGCCGAGAAGGCCAAGCTCTCGCTCGAGATCGATACGATCGGTATTCGTCCCGCCAACAGTACGCAGACCGATTCCTCCCGCATCGTTGCCACGGCAATCGCTGCCGGTCGCGCCCTTGGCTTCACGCCCAGAACCGGAGCGTCGAGCACTGACGCCAACCTGCCGATGAGCCTCGGTGTGCCCGCGATCACGATTGACGGTGGTGGACGCGGCACCGGCGCGCACTCGTTAGGTGAGACGTACGATGATGGCGCGACGGGCTGGTTGGGCCCACAGTGGGCAGCGCTGATCGTCGCCGCGCTCGCGGGAGTACACTGATCGACCGACGCCAAGTTCAGGACGACGCCAACAACTCCGTGAACGATCTCAATTCGCTCGCGTTCAAGTCCGACACCACCCAGCGCTCGACACCACGACTTCGCCAGTGAATCATGTTGTAGCCATTCGTCGCGGTCACTCCGAGCGGAGCGTCGCCAAGGCGGGTGGGCCATGAGAACACGTTGATCAGGTGCTGCCTCCGGCTGTAGACGACGACGGCGACCGGCCGTCCGCCCACGTAGTCGACACGACCGCCGACGAGCGGAAAGCCCTGCTCCTCGAGGCGTGGCACGTTCGGCGAGTAGTCCAATCGCCCGTTGAACCAGGGCTTCACATTGTGCTGATCCGACGATCGGACGTCCGTAAGATGGTCCGGCATCAATGATCGGACGTGGCTCGCCAGCACGTCAGCCGCGACATCTGGCGTCGACGTCCGTCCGCGCGACGCGAGCAGCGTGATCCCGCTGCCTAACGCGGCACTCACGAGCAGCGCCGCGGCGATCCCGCCTTGCCAGACCCACGGGCGTCGACGGCGAGACGCCCCCCCTTCCGGCCGTGCCGCCGGTTCGGAGATGCTCGGCGTTGCCGCAATCGCGGTGCGGACGCGCGCGCGCAGGACGTCCGGCGCCTGGTAACGCTCGAGATTCGCTCGCAGTGCGGCGATGGTTGCAAGGAGCGTCTCGTATTCCGCCGAGCATTGCATACAGGTCGTCAAGTGCTCGGCCACTTCTCGTGCGCGATCGGGCGTGAGCTCCCCATCGACATAGGCGCTGAGCGCTTCGTGCGTGCTGTGGAGTGCTTGACTCATGTGTGTCACGTTAGGCAGAGCGCTTGAGCACGCGACGGAGCCGCTCGCGCGCTCGGGCGAGACGCGACATGACGGTGCCCACCGGCACACCGGTCACGCGCGCGATGTCCTTGTACGAGAGCTCGTCGAGCTCGCGAAGCACGAGGACTTCGCGGAATTGCGCTGGGAGACGACCAAGCACGGCCTCGAGGCTCCCGCGGTCCGAGTCGTCTACGGCTCGTACGTCCGCGGCGTAGCGGCTGCTGGCGTCGAGTCCATGTAGCTCTTCGTCGAACGGGACGTGTTCCGCGTCGCGCCGCCCTCCCCGCCAGGTGTAGCAGCAATTCCTGAGGATCGTGAGCAACCACGCACGCTCGTCACCACCGCGAAAGCTCGCGTAGTACCGCCACGCGCGCAGATACGCCTCCTGCACTACGTCCTGCGCGTCGTGC
Organism: Gemmatimonadaceae bacterium; assembly: GCA_036496605.1. NCBI lineage: Bacteria > Pseudomonadati > Gemmatimonadota > Gemmatimonadia > Gemmatimonadales > Gemmatimonadaceae > Gemmatimonadaceae bacterium. Next base: position 48,427 of record DASXKV010000003.1, read on the forward strand.
TCATCACGCAGGAGATGGCGCGCAAGCGTGTACGCGTCATCAATCAGCGGAAGGACCGTTTGCTCGAAGCGTTCGTGAAGGTTCTGGCTCAAGGCAGTTCAGATACAGGAAAGCCTACCTCTATAGAAACGCGAATCGAGGCGGATTTATTCCGGCGGGTGCTTTTTTGGAATAAGCCCGAAGGCTCGGGGGTCTCTGCTAGCACCGAGCACCTAGCACCTATCACCTGGCCCTTCCATGTCCAACTACATAACCAACGACTCGCACGAGGATGAAATCGACCGCCGAGGCTTCCTGAAGTGTATGGCCTGGGTCGGCACCGCCTCGCTCTGGGCGCTCAAAGGCGGCGTGCCGACCAGCGTCGCCATGAGCCAGCTCCGCGACCTCGACGACGTGACGAAGCAGAACATTCTCTTCGCCCAGATCAGCGATAGCCACATTGGCTTCAGCAAGGAAGCCAACAAGGACGTCACCGCGACACTTCGCGAAGCCGTCGCGAAGCTCAACGCCCTCCCGCGTCGGCCCGCGCTCGTCCTCCACACCGGCGACATCTCACAGTTGTCGCGCGCCGAGGAGTTCGACACGGCGGATCAAGTGCTCCGAGACGTAAAGACCGATCGCGTCTTCTTCGTTCCCGGGGAGCACGACGTGCTCAACGACAACGGCGCCTCGTATCTCGCGCGCTATGGCAAGCCGCTCGGCGCAAGGGGCGGCGGCTGGTATTCGTTCGATCACAGCGGCGTCCACTTCATCGCTCTGGTGAACGTTCTCAACCTCAAGGCCGGTGGCCTGGGCTCGTTGGGCGCCGAGCAACTCGACTGGCTGAGGCGGGATCTGCAAGGCATCTCGGCCAGCACACCGATTGTCGCCTTCGCTCACATTCCGCTCTGGACGGTCTATCCCGAGTGGGGATGGGGGACCGATGACTCCGAACAAGCGCTCTCGATGTTGCGACGCTTCGGATCGGTGACCGTCCTGAACGGCCACATTCATCAGATCATGCAGAAAGTCGAGGGCAACATTGCGTTTCACACCGCCATGTCCACCGCCTTTCCTCAGCCGGCACCCGGCACCGCACCGTCGCCCGGACCGATGAAGGTCGAGGCCGAACGACTGGGCAGCGTGCTCGGTATCACGAGCGTCAGCTACGTGCCCGGCCGCCATTCCCTCGCGATCGTCGATTCGACACTCTCGGGTGAGATGCCGCCGATGAACATGGCGGGTGGCCAGCAGCCGTCGGCCCGCCGGACGCTGGATGTCGCGCCCAACCAGATCGGGATTGATAACTTTGCATTCACGCCGACTCCACGCACTGTGAGCGTGGGTACCGAGATCACGTGGATCAATCGCGACGACGTCCCGCACGTCGTGGTCGACACGCATGGGTCGTTCAGCTCGAAGGTGCTCGACACGAATCAGCGGTACTCGCACCGCTTCACCACCGCTGGCACCTACGACTACTTCTGCTCCATTCATCCCACTATGACAGGAAGAGTGGTCGTGACGTGAGCCGGCTGCATCCGCGCGCTACACATTGACTGGCGACGCCTTCGTGGCGCATGTTGGACTCGTCGTTGGCCACCGCTGACGCGCGAGGACACCATGAACTGGAAACTGATCCTTCAGCTTTCGCTGTTTGTTCTGGTGATGGGTGTGGCGACGGTGTTCGTCGTTCCGTCATCGATATCGCTGCCGTCGCATCCGCGACCCGTGACGAGCAGTTGAAGCTCCATCCCGTACGCGGCAAGCACTCCATCCGGCTCAGCGACGCCGACGCGAAGGCACGCGCGTCGGGGAAGTCGGGTGCCGACCTCGATCGCGCAATAAAGAAAGAGACGGACCGCATTTCTGATCTGCAGCGCGTCTTCTACGCCGACGCTCGTCATGCGCTACTGATCGTCCTGCAGGGACGCGACGCGTCGGGGAAGGACGGCACCATTCGCAAGGTCTTCAGCGCCGTCAATCCGCAGGGCTGTAGAGTCACCAGCTTCAAGGTGCCGACCGAGGCGGAGTCGCAGCATGACTTCTTGTGGCGCGTGCACGAAGAAGTTCCGCCACGGGGCATGATCGGTATCTTCAATCGTTCGCATTACGAGGATATTCTCGTTCCGCGCGTGCACGAGCTTGTTGCCAAGAAGGTGTGGTCGGCGCGCTACGAGCAAATCAACGATTTTGAGCGAATGCTCACCGAGAACAATGTCGTCATTCTCAAGTTCCTGCTGCACGTGTCCCATGCCGAGCAGAAGCGCCGTCTCGAGGAGCGGCTTACCGACGAGACCAAGAACTGGAAGTTTCGCGTTGGCGACCTCGATGACCGGGCCCGTTGGGACGACTTTACGAAAGCGTACCGTGGCATTCTCACCCACACGAGCACGAAATGGGCGCCCTGGTACGTCGTTCCCGCGGATAACAAAGACGTTCGTGACTGGCTTGTGGCACGCGCAATCGCCGATTGCATGAACGGTCTCGACCTCCGGTATCCGCGCGCCGATCCGTCGATCATCGGCATCGAGGTCAAATAGCGATGGCCCCCAGCGGTCGATACGTCGCGCTGCTCCGGGCGATCAACGTCGGCGGCCACGTCGTGAAGATGGATGCGCTGCGCAAGCACTTCACGCGGCTCGGGTTCGCGAACGTCGAAACATTCATCGCGAGTGGCAACGTGTTGTTTGACGCGCCGAGCGCCAAGCCCCGAGAGCTGGAGGAGCGCATCGCGATGGAGCTCGAGCGGACGCTCGGCTACGCCGTCGCGACGTTCGTGCGCTCACCCGCCGAGCTCACATCAGTCGTGAGGCACGAGCCCTTCGACGCGACCGCGTTCGACTTCCTGAAGCACGCGCTTTACATCGGCTTTCTCGCCGGCCGTCCCAAGCCCGACGTCGTTCGCAAAGTCGTCGAGCTCAAGACGCCGCTCGACGAATTCCACATCCACGGTCGGGAGCTATACTGGGGGGCCCGGGGCCGCTTCAGCGACTCACCGATGTCCGGCGCGATTCTCGAGCGCACGCTCGGCATGTCGATGACGATGCGCAATGTCACGACTGTCCGGAAGCTGGCGGCCAAGTGCGCGTAGGCGCGCGAAAATCAGATTTGTCACGTCAACGCCGCATAAACCGGATGTTGCGGACGCGCCCCGCCTCCACCGTGAATGCCGACGGCGCCGCACCGGAAACCCGCTCGAAGTGAAGCGTCAGCCCATTCGCAGTGCGGTACGTATCGACAGCCGTCGGAACGAGCTGCTGACTCGGCACATGGCGCGCCGAGAGCACCAGAGCACCATCGACCACGCCAATATGGTAGGTCGCGTCGACCTCGTCGGAATAGTAATCGCCCGGGTACATCGCAAGCTCGGCGCTGCCTAACGCGGGTGCGGCCGCCTGCGTCACCTCGCGAGAACGACGACCGGCGACCTGGGGCTCCCGCGCCGGACCCATCTTGGTCCCGACATAGACCTCGGCGACCTGCTCCGCCAACGGCCCGGGATTGATCGATCCGAGATTGCAGGTCGCGAGCACGCTGAAATGCTGATCCGGGAAGCGAAGAATTTCGGCCTTGTAGCCCATCAGCGAGCCGCCGTGCTCGTCGACACGGAGTCCCCGGTACGTCGTAACGTTATTCCCGAAGGCGTACATGATGGTATCGCCCTTGTTCAACACGCCGCGCGTGTGGATCAGCTTCTGCAACGCGTCGCCGCCGACCTGGTGGGTATAGAAGTTCTCATCCCACTTTCGTAGATCCTCGACAGTCGTGTACAGCCCACCCGCGCCGATCTTGTCGAAATTCTGCAGATACGAAATCCGGTAGCTGCCCTTGCCGTCCGGCTCGTAACTCATCGCCCGACCCTTCATGATGTGGCCGGGATCGTCGTGAAAGTGTGTATGTGTCATCCCCAGGGGCTGGAAGATCCGCGCGTCGGCGAACTCGCGCAGTGACTTCCCCGTAACGCGCTTCACGATCTGCGCAAGCAGGAAGTAGCCGGAGTTGCTGTACAGGTAGTCGTCGCCGGGCTTGAAGTTGAGCTCCTTCTGCCGCGCGATCAGCGCGACGGCCTCGGAATCCGAGAAGACATCCTCCAGTCGCAGTCCGCCGAGCGACATCAGGACGTAGATGTCGCGAATACCGCTCGTGTGATGGACGAGATGATTGATGGTGATCGGCGTGCCGTAGTCCGGCATCTCGGGGATGTATTTCCGGATGTCGTCGTCGAGCGCGATCTTGCCGTCGAGCACGAGCAAACCAATACTCGCCGCGGTGAACTGCTTCGAGTCCGACCCGACGTAGTAGACAAGCTTTGGCGAGTTGGGGATGTCGTAGTCGAGATTCGCCATCCCGTAACCACGCTCATACACAAAGCGCCCGTTTTGGAGCACGCCCAACGCACACCCCGGCGACGACGGCTTGTCCCACTCCGCAAAGATCTTGTCGACCTTTGGATTGGCCTGAAACTGCTGGGCAACAGCACTCGTCGCGGCAAACGTTGAAATGAGGAGGCCAAGGCCAAGACGCACGGGTTACACCTCGATGCGGGTTTCGGGTTGGAACCGATGACTAAGCCGCGTCAGTCACAATGTCAAAAGCTACATATGGTATTGGATGCATCGAGGAGAGTCGCTTCGCCGCGTGCGTCCGTCGCGGCGGCGAATCGTCGGGCCATCTTTGGCATCTCTTCGGCTGAGGTGATCTTGCCGCCACCTCATGCCATCTCGCCGCTACCTCAGGTCGTCTTGTGGGGACCTTACGTCGTCTTCCCGCGACCTCACGCCGTCTTCCCGCGACCTCACGCCGTCTTGCGGGGACCTCACGTCGTCTTGCCGGCGCCTCACGTCTTCTGTCGCTTCACGGACGTCGTCTTGCCGCCTCCGGAGATGACCTTGCCGCGACCGCCGATGACTTGTCCGCCACCTCACGTTGCCTTACCACGACCTCACGTCAGCTTGCCGAGACCTCACGTGATCTGGTAGACGCCTTCAGTGCGTTGCTCGTTCGCTCACGTCATCTGTCCTGCACCGCACGTCACCTTGCCACGACCTTCGGTCCCCTGTCCGCCGCCTCACGTCGTCTTGTCGAGCACTCACCTGATCTTGCCGAGACCTTAGTCATCCCGCCGGCCGCTGGCGTGAGCTCGCCGGCACCTCACGTTGTCTGTCCTCGACCGGATGTCATCTGTCCACGTCTCGATGTCATCTTACCACGACTCGATATCATCTACCCAGGACTCGAGGCCACCTGTCCTCGCCTCGTTGGGAACGAACATCGACTCGGTCTGACATGACCTCAACGCACTGGGTGGAGATCTCGATTCGCTGCGGTCCATTACGGGCATCTTCGCGCTCTACTCGTAGCGTAAGGCCTTGATCGGATCGACCGTCGACGCGCGATAGGCAGGTAGATATCCTGCCGCCAAGGACACCAGGGCGAGCACAACCATCGCGCCGACCACGACCACCGGATCGTGCGCCTGGAGACCGAACAACAGCGACTGCGCCGTCCTGCCTAGCGCCAACGCGACCGCCAGCCCGATGAGGCCACCGATCAACGTCAGCATCCCGACCTGCTTGAGGACCATCCATCGTACTCTCGACGCATCGGCGCCGAGCGCCATGCGAACGCCGATCTCCCGCGTGCGCCGGGCGACGGTGTAGGCGAGCACGCCATACAACCCGACCGCGGCGAGCAACGTCGCCAACGCCGCGAACGCCGTTGACAACATGCTGATCATGCGATCGAGGTAGACGTTTTCGCGAACCTGCTGAGGCATCGTCTTCACCTCCTCGAGCGGAAGATTCGCGTCGATCCGCTTGAGCACCGCCGGCACCTCGCGAACGAGCTGCTCCGGCGACCGCGACGCGCGCACATAGTAGTGCATGTAGCCCAGCGTCGTGTCCTGCCGATACGGTGTGAAGAACAACGGCTGCGGCTTCTGTTTCACGTTTGAGTATGCCGCGTTGCGCACGAGACCCACGATCAACACGTCGAGCGTTTTCGCGCGCGGATCGAGCGACATCGACTTGCCGACCGCTTCGCGTCCGAGGTTGAACTTCCGCGCGAACTCTTCGTTCACGATCGCGACCTTCGGCGCGCCTGCGGCATCGCTCGTCGTGAATTCGCGGCCCGCGAGCAGCGGCACGCCGAGCGTGCGAAAATATCCGGCGCTGATCTCGTTGAAGCGCGCATTGTCGTCGATATCGGGTCCCGACTTGAACCCTTCGACGGCGACGTCCGTGCCGTAGTTGCTGCCCGAAAGCAACGGCACCATCGATGCCGCGACGCCCGTCACGCCCGGCATCGCACCGAGCGCCTCTTCGGTTTGTTGAAAGAAGCTGTGCGATCGTGCCGCCGTATAGCCATTGAGCTCCGGCGACACGCCGAAAGTGACGACGTTGTCGATCTGCATGCCGAGATCGACGCGGCTCACGTTCGCCAGGCTCTTGATGAACAGTCCCGCCGAGATGAGCAATGCCATCGAGAGCGCGATCTGCGCTGTCACGAGTACGGTTCGGAAGCGCGTGCTCGCGCCGGCGCTCGACAGCTGACCGGTGTTGGCGCGAATCGTCGACACCAGATCGGGACGTGTGCTGTGCAGCGCGGGGAAGAAGCCAAAGAGTAATCCCGTACCGATTGCCACGGCGGCAGCGAAAAGGAGAATCGGCGGGCGAAGCTCGGCGTGCAGCACCGCGCCGGTGTCCCCTGGCAGGATCGCCAGCGCACCCTGTAGCGTCCAACGAGCGATGACGAGACTCACGAGGCCGCCCAGCACCGCGAGGACGCAGGACTCCGTCAGCAGCTGCACGAAGAGCTGCTTGCGGCTCGCGCCTAACGCCAGACGCACCGCCATCTCCATCGAACGATTCGCACCGCGGGCCAACAAGAGATTGGCGATGTTCGCGCACGCGATGAGCAGCACGATACCAGTAATCGCGACGAGGAGTAGCAGCGGCGTCCGCGTGCGCTCGAGCATCGAGCTCTGGCCGTGCGCGCCCGCCTCGACCGCGACTTGCTTCACACGAAAGCGAGCCATCGTCTTCTGGCTCATGTTCTGCTGCAACGGCACTTCGACATCGTTGACGATCGGCGTGTAGAGCGCGTTGAGCTCGCGCCGCGCTCGTTCGATCGTTACGCCCGGCCTGAGGCGCGCGAACAGATACAACCAATAGCTCGTTCGATTCTCGAATCCCTTCCAACCCGGCACCATCAATGCGCGCATCGTCACTGGAATAAACACGAACGGCCGGACGCCGAGTGTCGTCCCGTTGAACTCCTGCGGCGCCACACCAACGATCGTCATCGATTGGCCGTTGACCATGATCTGATCGCCAACCACGTTGGGATTCGCGCCGAGATGACTCTGCCAGTACGCGTAGCTCAGCACGACGACGAAGTTCGAGCCGATCTGCTCGTCATCGTGGGGCGACAGAAGCCGACCGAGCGCCGGGCGGATCCCGAGAACGGGGAAGTACGAGCCCGAGACGAGCATGCCGTCGGCACCCTGCGTCTGTCCGTGGTACGACAGATTGACGCCGACGCCGACATGAGCGGCGATCCCCGTGAACGCTCTCTGCAATCGCTCGAGGTCGCGGAACATCGGATAACTGAACACCACATCGCAGTCACCCGCGTTGCTGCACGATTGCGATCCCGGTTTCGGACCGGGCGCGGCGAGATTGACCAGCTCCTGCGGCGCGCGCACCGGCAGCGGCTGCAGAAGCATTTGATCGAAAAGGGAGTAGATCGCGGCATTTGCGCCGATGCCGAGCGCGAGTGATGCAATCGCGACCGCGGTGACGAACGGCGTCTTGAAGAGGCTCCGAAAAGCGAGCTCGATGTTCTTCATTGGGCGGCGTTTGAAAGATCCAGTTACAAACTAGACACTCTCGCCTCGCGGGAGGTTCGGAACGATTATCGAAATGCTGTACTTGCTATCAGGCGATCGGACGGAAGATTCTTCACGGTTCGTCACACACCACTCGTCACACTTACGGCCAATGCGTCGACTCCTGTTTCTCCTCATTGCGCTCGGCATCGCGTTCGTCTCGACTCCGGCATATGCCCAGTTTCCGCCGAAGGAACTGAAGAATCTCAAGGTCTTTCCGAAGGACATTTCCGTCCGCGCGTTGCTCGATACGATGGGAGGCTTCACGCGCGCGCTCGGCGTGCGCTGCACATACTGTCATGTCGGCGAGGAAGGGCAGCCGCTCTCGAGCTTCGACTTTCCGTCCGATAAGAAGCCCGAGAAGGACAAAGCGCGTGAGATGTTGCGTATGGTCGGTGCGATCAATGGGGACTATCTGACAAAACTCGTCTCGCGTCGCACTCCGGCGATCGTGGTCGCCTGCGCGACTTGCCATCGTGGTATCACCGAGCCGCGGCCTCTACAACAAGTCGTCCTGAATGCTTACGACAGCGTGGGCGCCGACTCCGCCGAAGCGCTCTATCGCGCGCTACGCACGCGCTACTACGGCCGCGCCGCGTACGACTTCGGCGAGGTTCCGCTCGTTGACGTCGGTAACGCGCTCCGTGCTCGCGGCAAGACGGCCGATGCGCTTCGCTTCTATATTCTGAACACCCAAATGTTGCCGACATCCGGGTTCGCCTTCCGCTCCGCCGCCGAAGGACAGCTCGCGGCAGGCGATACGGCGTCTGCGATACGTAGCTACCAACAGGCTCTCACGATCAACCCGAACGACCGTCAGGCGAAAGGTGCGTTGGAGAGGCTAGGTCAAAAACCGTGATGTCGATTTGAGCGAAACTCAAACGACTACTACCGAATTCTGTAAGCTCTAGTCCCTAAACCCTAGCCCCTTTTGTCTTATGCGCTACCTCTGCCTGATCTACGAGAACGAGAAGAGCTACGCGACCATGCCCAAGGAGCAGTCCGACGCGGTGATGGCCGATTACGGTGCCTTTACACAGGGCATCAAGGACAGCGGCCACTACGTCGGCGGCAACGCGCTCCAGCCGACACCTGCCGCGACCACACTTCGCGTTCGGAACGGTAAAGTCTCGACGACCGACGGTCCGTTCGCGGAGACGAAAGAACAACTTGGCGGCTACTACTTGATCAACGCCAAGGATCTGAACGACGCCATCCAGGTCGCGTCGCGAATTCCCTCGGCGAAGTCCGGATCGATCGAGGTGCGGCCGATCCAGGAGTTCGGCGACGCCTAACGCTTCTGGCCGTGCGCGAGCGTATCGACGAGATCTATCGCGCCGACTCGCGCCGCGTGCTCGCGACACTGATCCGCCTCCTCGGCGACTTCGATCTCGCCGAGGAGGCGCTGCACGACGCCTTCATGGCTGCGCTCGAGCGGTGGCCTAACGAAGGCCTGCCGCGAAACCCTCGCGCCTGGCTGGTGTCCGCCGGTCGCTTCAAGGCGATTGACCGAGTGCGCCGCCGTGCCAACTTCGACGCGGCAGTATCGCGCTTCGCCGAGGACAAGGATCGCACGACACCGGCGTCGCTCGATGTCGAGGACGAAGACGTCCCCGACGACCGGCTCCGTCTGCTCTTCACCTGCTGTCACCCCGCGCTCAGTCCCGATGCACAGATCGCACTGACCCTGCGGGAGGTATGCGGCCTGACGACCGAGGAGGTCGCGCACGCCTTCCTCACGCCCCCGCCGACCATCGCTCAACGAATCGTCCGCGCCAAGGCGAAGATCCGTGACGCGCGGATCCCGTACGAGATTCCATCGCGCGCTGACCTTCCCGCACGGCTCGACAGCGTGCTGCACGTGACCTATCTGGTCTTCAACGAAGGCTACCTCGCCTCGTCAGGCAGCACGCTCACGCGCCCTGATCTCTCGCGCGAGGCGGTTCGGCTCGCGCGCCTGACGTTGGAGCTCCTCCCGGATCCCGAGGTCATGGGACTCCTCGCCTTGATGCTGCTCCACGAATCACGCCGCGCGGCGCGCGCGACAAGCGAAGGCGAATTGATTCTGCTCGACGATCAGGATCGGTGCCTTTGGAATCGCCAGCAGATCGCGGAAGGAATCGCGCTCGTCGAGCGAGCGCTCACCTCGCGGCGTGTGGGGCCGTACTCGCTCCAGGCTGCGATCGCCGCCGTCCACGCCGAAGCGCCTAACGCTGCCGCGACCGATTGGCGTCAGATCGTCGCACTCTACGATGTCCTGCTGCGCGTCGATCCTTCGCCGGTGATCGAGCTCAATCGCGCTGCTGCCGTCGCGATGCGCGACGGCGCGGCAGCAGGTCTCGCGCTGATCGATGGTCTGCTCGAGCGTGGCGAGCTGACGACTTACCTCCATGCACATTCAGCGCGCGCCGACCTTCTCCGCCGCCTCGGCCGCGTGAGTGAAGCGATTGCCGCGTACGAGCGAGCGGCCAGGCTCGCGACTCAGGAGCCCGAACGCCGTTTCCTGGCGCGTCGCTTGAGCGCGTTACGCACGTAAGCGTTGCTGTGTTCCTGCTTGCCTCGTCGTTTAGCATGCGACGATTCATCGACGACCTCCGCGGCTCCGCTCGCGCACTTGCCAAAGTCCCGTTGTTCACGGCGGTCGCGGTCGTTTCGCTCGGCCTCGCGCTCGCATTGAACACGACGATGTTCGCCCTCGCCGACTCGGTACTACACCCCGTCGTGCCGTACGCGAACGCCGAGCGGATCGTGATTCCGTCCTTTCGTGGTGGCGACACGAAGCATCCCGTGCCCGCGGACGCGCGCTTTCGGGCGATTCAGGGCGGCATGCGGTCGTACGAAGCCATCGCCGCCTTCTGGCGTGTTCAGGCGTTGGTCCAGACGCCAGGCTACGCGGAGGACATCATGGCCGTCGCTGTGTCGCCAAACTTCTTCGATCTGTTCGGTGTGCACCCCTTCCGCGGGCGCGGCTTCGACAAATCAGACAGCGGGGCGACGAGCACGCCGGGCGCCGTCATCAGCTATCGAATCTGGAATCGCCTTTTCGCGGGTCGTCCCCTGAGGGAGTCGCTCACGCTCGATGTTGGGCTGAACCGCTACACGGTGGTTGGCGTCATGCCGCGCAGCGTGCACCCGCCGTACGGCAACACCGATCTCTGGTTGCCGATTGATGCCGTACCTTCTAATCCGGCGATCGGTCGCTTCGGCCCGACTGCCGTCATGCGCCTCAAGCCGGACGTATTGCTCGACGCCGCAAAAGCCGAGTTGGCCATGGTTGGCGCGCGCCTAACGACCGAGCTCACGCCAAGGCACCCGCTGTCCACATGGCTAGCGCCGGTCGTCGCGTTTTTCTACGCGCCGCAGAGCGTCTTTCCGTCGTTCATCCTTGGCACGGTCGCCATGGTGCTCATCATCGCCTGCGCCAATCTCGGCACGATGATGATCGCTCGCGGTATCGCGCGTCGTAGGGAGCTCGCGATTCGGTTGGCGCTCGGGGCGAGCCGCCGCGACATCGCGCGACACGTTCTGAGTGAGTGCGCGGTCGTGGTGGGCGCCGGCGTCGCTCTCGGCCTACTGGTCACGCTCTGGGCGCTGCGCGTTCTCCCGCATTTCACCAGCGCCCGAGTGCCGCAGCTGGGCGATCTCGATCCAGCGCCCAGCTGGCGAGTGTTCGCCTTTGCGCTGACCACGTCGTTGGCGACGATCGTCTTTGCTGGAGCACTCCCCGCTCTGCGTGCAGCGAGGACGGATCCCGCCCAGCCGATGAAAGACACGGCCGGCACGACGACAGGGCGGATTCGCGACCGTTACAATCCACTAATCGTCATCGAAGTCGCGCTGTCGACGGCACTGCTCATGTGCTCAGGCTTGTTCGTGCTCATCGCCTTCAATCTCGCTTCGTTCGACTTTCGCTACGACGCCAGGCATCTCGTCGTTGCGGATCTCGATATCAAGAGCAATCAGATGACGAACGCGGCCATCAGCCGGTTTTACGATGGAATCATTGCGAACGGCCGAGCGCTTCCGAACGCCATCGCCGCGGCGACATATCATTGGGCCTCGCCCGATGGTCCGACTGTAGCCGCGGAAGAGGGAAAGAGCGGTGATACGTGGATCAACCTGAGGTGGTATCAGGCCGTCAGCCCGGATTTCCTTCGGACGTTCGGTATAAGGATTGTCAACGGCCGCGACTTTGCGCCGGGCGACGCCCTCGGCAATGAGCCTGTGGTGATTGTGGACGAGGAGGCCGCGAAGCGGCTCTGGCTGGACGTCCACGATCCGGTCGGGCGGATGATGAAGCTGGGGAGCAAGGAATCGAAGGCGCCGTGGGTGCGTGTCATCGGTGTCGCGGAGGCCGTCGAGTACTTGCCGCGCATCGATTACTACCTGCCACCCGAGCCGATGATTTACGCCGTGATACCGAACGACTCGTGGCGTTCGCGGAGACTCGTGGTGCGCGAAAACGCCGGCGCGGGCATGCCCGGACGCGCCGCGCTGGCGGTGGCGATGCGGCGTCAACTGCAAACAGAGATGCCGTGGGCCTGGTCGGTTCAGGTCCACCCGTGGCTCGACAACTACGAAGGTCGGCGGACAGATAGCACCTTCATCGCCTCACTCTTCGGTGCCTTTGCCGCCTTCGGCCTCGTGCTTTGCGCCGTCGGTCTCTACGGCGTGCTCGCTTACGCCGTGAGCCGGCGTCTCCGCGAGTTCGCCGTCCGCATCGCGTTAGGCGCGCGGCGACGCGACGTCGCGCGCCTCGTCACGCACGACGCCGCGGTCACTGCACTCGCCGGTGTGGCGATCGGAGCCTTCGTCGCCCTGTATGTGACACGCGCGCTGATGGAACAAGTGGTGATGATCGACTACGCGCACGCGATCGCGCTCGTCGCCGCCGAAGCCATTCTCTTCGCCGTGGCATTCGTCGCCGCGCTCGGACCGGTGCGACAGGCGGCGAAGGCGGATCCGATCGAAATCCTGCGCGCGATCTGAGCCTACCCGGGCTCTCGCTCGGCCGTCCCTCGAAATCGCGATTCGATCCGCGGATCCGGCACCAACCAGACCAGCGCGACCGCCACGTAGAGCACATCCGCGATCGCTGGATGGACAAATGCGAGCGGAATCGCGGCGACATAGAAGAGCAGCGACAGCTTTCCCTTCCGATCGGAGCCGACGGCCTCGGCGAGTCGTCTATTCTCTCCCAAATGCGCGGCGAGAATCGTTCGTAAAAGGATCGTAAACGCGATCGCGCAGAGCAGAAGCACCACGCCGTACGCCGCCGTCGGCACGGCTGCGTTACGCGAATCGTCCATCCAGCCGGTCGCGAAAGGGATGAGCGACAGCCAAAAGAGCAAGTGCAGATTCGCCCAGAGTGTTGCGCCGTTGATCCGCTGCGTCGCCTGGAGCATGTGATGGTGATTGTTCCAATAAATGCCGAGGAACACGAAGCTCAGGAGGTAGGTGAGCAGAGACGGCACCGCCGCCCGCAGCGCGCTCCAGTCGGAGCCGTGCGGAGTGTGAAGCTCCAGGACCATGATCGTGATGAGAATCGCGATCACGCCATCGCTGAACGCCTCGAGCCTCGACTTGTTCATGTCGTCGTTCCGATCGTTAGGTCCGCACGCGCGCAACGGCGCGCCGAAGCCGCAATGATTGCACGACGCCGACGACGTTGGACGCCACCCAGTACAGCCCGACCCTGGGCGCTCAAGCGCCAGGCGACGAGAAAGGTGACTGCGGCGGCAAGGGCGGCGGAGGTTCGGGACGACGTCGACGCGGGCCCTGCCATGACGGCCGCTCCCGCGAGTCCCGCCGCAACCGACGCAACGACCGCATCGGGCTTGAACAGATCTCCCATCAAGAAGAATCGCGCCGCCCGTCTGGCGCTTGCCGCGATGGTCTGATAGATCCCTGCTCCGATCGGCAACTGTATGAGCCTGCCGAGAGAGAGGACGACGATGCCACCGCCAAGACTTCCACCGCAAACGTGGGCGAGAGCAAAGAGAACGACGCGCAGTGGGTCGAGAAACACGGACCAGAGCGGCATGGCTGGACTCCGATTGCGCGCCGATTAGCGCTCGGTCACTCGGCGCCGAAGAGGGCCTTCGTCTTCGCCACGGCGGCGACCAGCGCCTCGACGTCGGATTCGTCGTTGTATACGTAGAACGACGCGCGCGCCGTTGCGGGCACGGCGAGTCGGCGCATGAGCGGTTGCGCGCAATGATGTCCCGCGCGCACGCACACGCCCTCGCCGTCGAGAATCGTGGCGATATCGTGAGGGTGCACGCCCTCGAGTGTGAACGAGACGACGCCACTCCGGGACGACACGTCGCGCGGCCCGTAGAGCGTCACTCCGTCGACGGCGGAGAGCGCCGCGGTCGCGCGCTCGAGCAGCGCCAGCTCGTGTGACCGCACGGTCTCCATACCTAACGACTCGAGATAGCCGCAGGCGGCGGCGAGGCCGACGGCGTCGGCGACGTTCGGCGTCCCCGCTTCATACTTGTGCGGTAGCACGTTCCACGTCGTCTGCTCGTCGCCCACGATCTCGATCATGTCACCGCCCATCTGATAGGGCGACATGCTCTCGAGCAGCGTGCGGCGGCCGACGAGTCCCCCGATGCCCATCGGGCCGAGCATCTTGTGTCCACTGAAGGCGTAGAAGTCGACGTCGCCAAGCTCCGGGCCGTCGAGGTCGAGCCGGAGATGCGGCGCCGCCTGCGCGCCGTCACAGACGACGATCGCGTCGCGCGACGCGCGTTGCCTGACGAGCGAGGTGATCTCAGCCACGAGATTGAGGGTGCCGAGCGCGTTCGAAACGTGGTTGAATGCGACGACGCGGGTTCGGGCATTGAGGAGCGACTCGAGCGCTTCGAGATCGAGACGGCCGTCACTCGTTAGGCCGCAGATCCGGAGTGCCGCGCCGCGCCGGCGCGCGAGCTGCTGCCAGGGAACGAAGTTGGCATGATGTTCGAGGGCGGTGACGACGATCTCGTCGCCGCGGGCGATGTTGTCGGTTCCCCACGCGCTCGCGACGAGATTGAGCGCTTCGGTCGTTCCGCGCGCGAAGATCAGCCGCGCCGGGTCGGCGACGCCAAGGAATCGAGCGACATGCGCACGCGCTTCGTGATAGCGGTCGGTGGCGCGGACGGAGAGTGTGTAGGCGCCGCGGTGTGGATTCGCGTTGTCGTGCTCGTAGAACGCGCGAATGGCGTCGAGCACGACGCGGGGCTTCTGCGAGGTCGCCGCCGAGTCGAGGTAGTGCAGGGAGGGATTAGCGGCGAGCAGCGGGAAATCGCTCTTCGGCGAAAGGCTTCGATGGTGGTCGGCACGCCGCGCGGCAGCAGATTGCGATTCGGGGGGGGCCCCCCGCACCGCTGACGCCGTTTCCGGGACGCTCTTTTCGACGCGCTCGTCTCGGCGCGCCGTTCTCGACGCGCTGTCTTCGACGCGCTCTTCTCGCCGTTCTGTCTTATGCGTGCCCACCCTTCCTCCCTCTAACGAGCACTTTCCCGCTCTCCACTCGAACCTCGTACACCGGCACCGGCTCGATCGCCGGGCCACGGCGCACCTCACCCGTTAGGCACGAGTACCGCGCACCGTGCCACACACATTCGATCGTCCCGTCATTTGACAATGTGCCGTCCGACAAGGGAAACTCCGCGTGCGTGCACACGTTGTGAACCGCACCGATTCGGCCCCGATGGTTGAACAGGCACACCTCCTCGCCCGACGCCGTGCGCACGCCCAGCAGCGAACCCTCCGGCACATCATCCACGTCGGCCACCACCTCGAGCTCCTCGCCCTCGCCGCGCGTCTCGCCGACCGTCACTCCTCGCGCTCCTCGCTCGTATCGTCGCCCGCGTTCAGCGCCGATCGCAGTGCGTGCCATGCCATGCTCGCGCACTTCACCCGAATCGGAAATCGCGACACACCGCCTAACGCGCGTAACGAGCCCAGCGCTTTCTTCGCCTCCGGATCGGCCTCGACGTCGAGCTTGCCGGTGACGAGATCGTGAAAGCGCTCGAACAGCGCCTCCGCCTCCGAGCGCGTCTTGCCTTTCACCGCCTCGGTCATCAGCGACGCCGATGCGCGCGAGATCGCGCATCCACTTCCTTGAAAGCTCGCGTCGCTCACGCGGTCGCCGTCGAGCTTCAACCAGAGTGTGAGCGCGTCTCCACATAACGGATTGTGTCCTTCGACGACGCGGTCCGCGCCCTCCATCACGCGATAGTTCCGCGGACGTCGATTATGCTCGAGAATGAGCTCCTGGTAGAGGGCGTCGAGGTTAGCCATGAACAAGCAAGGGCTGGGGTCCAGGACATAGGGGCTAACAGCCCTAGCCCCTGGGCTCTAGCCCTCCGCGATACTCTCTCCCTTCGTAAAGCGCTTGAGCGTCATCCGCTCCAGTTCTTGCCGAACGCTTTGTTGCTCGATCGTCTCGAGCACATCGGCGGCAAAGGCATACGTAAGGAGCTGCCGCGCCAGCTCGCGGCTGACGCCGCGACTCTTCATGTAGAAAAGGGCCTGCTCGTCCAGCCGGCCCACCGTCGCGCCGTGCGTACACTTGACGTCGTCCGCGAAAATCTCGAGCTGAGGCTTCGTGTCGATCTGGGCTTTGTCCGAGAGCAGCAGTGTGTTGTTCGTCTGCTTGCCGTCGGTCTTTTGCGCGATCGGATCCACGTAGACCTTGCCGTTGAACACGCCGTGAGACTGTCCGTCGAGCACACCTTTGTACAGCTCACGGCTATAACAATTGGGCTGCGCGTGCACGATCATCGTCTGATGATCGCAGTGCTGCTCACCGTCCAGCATGTACAAACCGTTCAACGTCGAGCCGCATCCCTCGCCATCGAGCGTCGTATAGACGTTCGTGCGCGCCAGCGACGCTCCTGTCGCCAGCGCGAACGAGACGTAGTGGCTGTCGCGTGCCTGATGCGTCTCGACCGTTCCGACGTGATACGCCCGCATCCCCTCGCGCTGCATCCTGTAATGGTGCAGCGTTGCTCCCTCGCTGATGGCGACTTCGGTGACGGCGTTTGTGAAATACACTGCGTCGCTCAGGGAGACGTAACTCTCGATCACCGTCGCCTTCGCATTGCGCTCGACGAGAATCAGGTTTCGCGGATGCATCATCGACTTCGCCGCAACGGCGTCGGTGACGAAGACGAGATGGATCGGCTGCTCGACGCCCACGTCGCGCGCGACACAAACGACGGCCCCGTCGTGCATGAACGCGGTGTTGAGCGCCGTGAACGCCCGATCGTCGTAGCTCGTGATCTGCGCCAGCTGTCCGATGAGCTCGGGCGCTTCGCGCCATGCCGACTGTAGATCGAGCAGTCGGACTCCGCGTGGCAATGCACGCCTGTTCGAGAGCTCCGGCGCGTAACGACCGTTCACGAACACCAGCGTGTGCCAGTCGTCATGGCCAAACGTGAATGGCGCGAGCGCCTTCGGCAGTACGTCACCACTCGACGTCGTGATATACAGATAGTCGTGCTCGACGATCGGCGCGACGCTCGTGAAATGCCAATCCTCATTCTTCGTCGTCGGGAAGCCCAGGCGACGGAACGTGTCGAAGGCTGCCTCCCGCATGGATTGAATGCTCGCGGGCGCGCTCCGGCCGGCGCCGTCGTCGAACGCGCGAAACGCTTCCTCGAATGGAGTCACGGCGCTTGGGAGATCGAGGATGGCCTCTGCTTCCGCGTGTGCCGTCACGCTGCCACCTCTGGCGGCTGGTCGCCGCCCGAGAGCCAATCGTAGCCCTTGTCCTCGAGCTCCAGCGCGAGCTCCTTGCCACCGGACTTCACAATCCGTCCAGCTGAGAGCACATGGACAAAGTCTGGAATAATGTAGTTGAGCAAACGCTGATAGTGGGTGACGACAATGAACGATCGATCCCGTGTGCGAAGTTTGTTGACGCCATCCGCCACGGTTCGGAGCGCGTCGATGTCGAGTCCCGAGTCCGTCTCGTCGAGAATGCCGAGGCGTGGCTCGAGCACCGCGAGTTGCAGAATCTCGTTTCGTTTCTTCTCACCGCCGGAAAAGCCCGTATTCACCGAGCGTCCGAGCATCGCGGGATCCATATCGACGAGCTTGAGGCGATCCTCCATGAGATCGGCGAATTCCAGCGGATCGACCTCGCTCTCGCCGCGCGCCTTACGAATCTCGTTGTAGGCTGCGCGCAGGAAGTACGCGTTCGATACACCAGGAATCTCAACCGGATACTGAAAGGCCAGAAAGATCCCAGCCTGCGCGCGCTCTTCGGGCTGCATCTCGAGCAGATCGAGTCCCTGGTACGTGATCGATCCTCCGGTAACTTCGTACGCCGGATTTCCCGCCAGCACCTGCGCTAGCGTGCTCTTGCCGGAGCCGTTCGGCCCCATCACTGCATGCACCTGACCGGCGTCGAGAGTGAGATCGATGCCGCGCAAAATCGGCTTGTCGCCGACGGAAGCCGTGAGGCCACGAATTTCCAATAGAGACATTGATAATCAGAGTTCTGAGTGGTTGGTGCTTGGTTGTTGGTTGTTGGTGTGTTCAGACCACCAACCACCAGCAACTAGTTCAGCCAACACTTCCTTCAAGTGTTATTCCCAACAGCTGCTGTGCTTCCAGCGCAAACTCCATCGGTAGCTCCTTGAAGACTTCTTTGCAGAAGCCACTCACGATCATGCTCACCGCCTGCTCGGCGCTGAGGCCACGCTGCTTGAGATAGAAGATCTGATCTTCGCCGATCTTCGAGGTCGACGCCTCGTGCTCGACGATCGCGGTGTTATTCGCGACCTCGATGTAGGGGAAGGTGTGTGCGCCGCACCGATTCCCCACGAGCATCGAATCACATTGCGTGTAATTGCGCGCGCCACTCGCCTTCGGCAGTACCTGCACGCGCCCGCGGTACGAGTTGTTCCCTTCGCCCGCCGAGATGCCCTTCGACACGATGTTCGACTTCGTGTTCTTGCCGATGTGGATCATTTTCGTTCCGGTATCGGCTTGCTGGCGGTTGTTCACGACCGCGACACTGTAAAATTCGCCGACCGAGTTGTCGCCCTGCAGGATCACACTCGGATACTTCCACGTGATCGCCGATCCCGTCTCGACCTGCGTCCACGAGATCTTGGAGTTCGCGAACGCCTTGCCGCGCTTGGTCACAAAGTTATAAATACCGCCGCGGCCTTCCTTGTCGCCGGCGTACCAGTTTTGCACGGTGGAATACTTCACCGTTGCTCCTGGCAACGCGACCAGTTCCACGACGGCGGCATGCAGCTGATTCGTGCTGCGCTTGGGCGCCGTGCAGCCCTCCAAATAGCTGACGTATGCCCCTTCATCCGCGACGATTAATGTTCGCTCAAACTGGCCGGTGTCGGCCGCATTGATGCGGAAATACGTCGACAGTTCCATCGGACAGCGCACGCCCTTCGGCACGTACACGAACGAACCGTCCGAAAAAACGGCGCTGTTGAGTGCGGCGAAGAAGTTGTCGCTATACGGAACGACTGAGCCGAGGTATTTGCGAACGAGATCGGGATACTTCTGAATGGCTTCGCCCAACGACATGAAGACGATGCCGACCTTCGCCAGCTCCTCCTTCATCGTCGTTCCCACCGACACCGAATCGAAGATGGCATCGACGGCCACGCCGGAGAGCATTTTCTGTTCGCGCAGAGGAATGCCGAGGCGCTCGTACGTCTTGAGAATCTCCGGATCGACCTCCTCGAGGCTCGCGAGTGGCTTCGCCTTCTTTGGCGCCGAGTAGTAACTGATCGACTGATAGTCGATCGGCGCGTATTTGACGTTCGGCCAGTGCGGCTCCGGCATCGACTGCCATCGGCGAAAGGCTTTGAGCCGCCACTCCAGCATCCACTCCGGCTCGGCCTTTTTCCCGGAGATCTTCCGGACCACGTCCTCGCTCAGACCCGGCGGCAACGTATCCGACTCGACGTCGCTGACGAAGCCGGCTTCGTATTCCTTCGTGATGAGTGATTCGATCGAAGAGCTCATGTGCGCTCCAAGGGCGGCGCGACGCGGGCTGCCCGCAGACCGATCAGCGGTCTCAAATCGTTAGCCCACAGTTACTTGCGTTCGACCACCGAACGCCAGGCCTTACCCACAGCCTCGAGCGACCCGCTCGCGTTGAGCGGTCGCTGCTATGCCAGACAAAATTAGTCGGAAATGAGAAAAGGGGCTAGGGACAAGACGCTAGAGCCTAGGGACACCTGCGCTGAATTCGATTGCGAGGTCCGGTCCGTTTACCCTAGCCCCTCCCCACGATGCCCCAGTCCCTGCTACGGCCCTCGATGCAATAACACGAGCGTGGCGATCGCCACCGCGGCAATCACCGAGCTCACGAACGCGACGGCTCGCATCGGCGTCCGCATTGTGATTGCGGAAGAGAGATCCGTCGTTGGCGACTCGCGGAGCCTGGCCGTCCGGATGCCGACCGCACTCGTATCGGCCTCGCTCGTTAGGCTCGCCGATGTGGCGGCCTCGATACCGTCGGGAAGCGGCTCGCGCGTGTAGCGCAGCTCGAGGCTCGCGATCTGAATCTCGTCTCCCTCGTTGAGCAGCACCGGCCCCGATACGGGGCGACCGTTGACCCTCGCCGTTGCCGAATCCGAGGTTCGGAGTGCATGTCCACCCGCTTCTCGCCGGACCTCCGCGTGAAAGCTCGCCGCTGCTTCGTCGTCGATCACGAGCACGTTGGAGTCGTCGCGTCCGATGCCCGTCGAGATGCGATGGAGCGAGAGCGCCGATCGTCGCCGCAAATCGATGAGGTGCCCCGAGACCGGCGACTTCATCACGTTCCGGCTCTCGCCGGGCGTTGCTGCCCAGAACCGAAACTCCGCAGAGCCGGCGCCGATCGCGTCACCGTCGTGCAGATCCGACGTGCCCGTCGGGAGTTGACGTCCATTCACGGTGACAACTGTGTCGCTCGAAAATGGACGGATCTTCACTCCATCGTCCGAGGTCCACACGATGAAATGACGCGGCATCAGGTCCGCGCGACGAAGCCGCCATGTGGCCTGTGCGCCCGTGCCGACGACGACTTCCGAATCTGGTCGAAGCTCCCGCAAGGCTTCGTTGTACTCGAGCCACGTCATTGCTTCTGCTCTCGGTGCGATTGCGACGGTGCGTGACCGTGATGCACCGACGGAACGTGTCGGTGTAGCACGTTTCACCTGTGAACGGGCCTTCTCCTTTGAGTGTCGACACACAGCGACCTTCGTGCCGAAGCGCCAAACGCCACTCTCATGTACAACCCAGTGATTTCCATTTCGTTTCGCCGGCCGACACCGCATCGAAATGGATCGTCGCTGGGCCGGATCGTGGCGACCTCTGCCAGCGCCATCACCTTACGGTTGCCTGCGGGACGCATCATCGTCTACGGTTGCGATCCGCGTTTCCCCCTGTTTCATCGGCATGCCGCAGCGCTCACTGGCTTCGCTCGTTCTTGGGCCCGTTCTCATCGGGATCCTTTGTCTCGCTCTCGCCTGCGTTGCGGGCGCGCGAACCGACCGCCTCGGCGACACACTGACCGTCGCTGACACCCTTCACACCATCGATAGCGCGCGCGTCGCGGACACGCTTCGAAAGAGCGACTCGACCCGTGCCGCGGCTGCGGATAGTGCTGCCGCCTCGCAGCTCGCCGTCGTCGTCGATAGCGCGACCCTGAAGCAGGGCGCGGCGCAGCAAGGCGCGGCCTCCGGCACGAAGCAGGGCACGGGTCAGCCGTCGGGCTGCTGCCAGATGATGCCGCACATGCATCGCCATGGCGAGCATCCGCTCTCGCGTGTCGCCGACAGCATCGCGAACGCACTCGTGTTCGTTCCCACCGATCGTAATTGGTTTCCCGTTGCCTCACGTGGCCGCCATATGCTGGTGGACATCGGCCGTATTGACTTGACGCTCAAGTCCGATTCGGAGAGTCGCGCCGGTTTTGTCGAGGCCGTGGCCCGATTGTCTCCCCTTCCTCTCGGCGCGGTGTTGCGGCTCAGAGCCCCGTACTCGATCGACGAGCAGGCCAAGGTCACCGGTTTCGATGTTTGGCATGGTCGCATCGTGGCGAAGCTCAGTGTTTCACACTTGCTCGACTCGCTTGCCCGTGCCGAGGACATGTTGCCGGCAACGGCCATACGAATCGACACGGCATCGGCCAAACCAAAGGTGGGATCTGATACGTCACAGCATGCGACCGCGACCGTGGCGACTACGGCGCCGCCGGCCGACAGCATTCCACCCGCGCCCCCGCCAGTGTGTGTTCGCGATACGCTGCCGACGGACATCACGACGAGAGCGATCGCGGTACGCGACTCGCTCGTTCGGTTTTTGACGGATTCGGAGAAGCCGCCTTACGAGCGTCAGCTCGCGACGGCGAAGATCCAAAGCTGGTGGGTTCCGGGTTGTTTCGGCGTCGGCCGCGCGCTCATCATCGCGAACAAGCACACGCCGGAGATGGATTTTGCCGTGGAGCGGGTCGCGCTCCTCGATTCGACCGGGAAGACCGTGCCCTTGAAGTTTGCCGACCTGCGCTTTCACGCACACGATCCGCTCTATGTGTTCGATGCGGACGGCGACGGCGTGGACGATCTCGCCGCGCGCGGTCACGGCGACCGCAGCGGAGGCCTAACGATTATGCGGCTCGATCTGGCAGCAAAGCGCTTCGTGCGGCTCGTAAGCGGCTTCGCATGGGAGCAGTGACCCGCAGATCGTTGCCCTAACGAGCCTCAGCCGCCGCTGCGTTGTGGTCTGGCTCGCCCCGCCCGTGCCAGGTCACGTCCGTCGGATGTCGATACGTCTTCTTGTGGACATACGTGGCGGTGACAATGCAGGCGAGCACGAGCAGCAGTACCCCCGTCGCGACTCCCCATCCACTATTCGTGTTGGCTGGTACGTAACGATCGACGTGTTGCATCCGTAGTCCAGTGTTGGCTGACCGCGTGGCGTGTGCTTGTCGTCGCTCGCCCGCGCTCCGCCAAATGTAAGGGAGCAGTGCGCGATGTGAAGGTAGCGTCCGGTCTGCATCGGTGACGAAACCCTTACCGCGCGAGTGCTGTCTGTAAAGTAGTACCTTCGGTATTCTTAGCGACGGATTTTCGAGCATCGGTTCAGTGGCGGACATTCGCGAAGACCTGCAGCGGGCACTCGGCACGAGCTTCACGATCGAGCGTGAGCTCGGGGGTGGAGGCATGTCGATCGTCTTCGTCGCCACCGATAACACGCTTGGCAGACAGGTCGTCATCAAGGTGCTCCCGCCGGAGTTGGCAGCGAGCGTGTCCGTCGACCGGTTCAAGCGCGAGATCATGCTCTCCGCCGCGCTGCAACACCCGCACATCGTGCCCGTGCTCAGCGCCGGCCAGGCGGACCAGTTGCCGTACTTCCTCATGCCCTACGTGGACGGCGAGTCCGTGCGCGGGCGCATGGCGCGTGGCCCGCTGTCGGTGCGTGAGACGGTGAGCATTCTCAAGGACGTCGCGCGCGCTCTCTCATATGCGCACGGTCGCGGCGTTATCCATCGCGACATCAAGCCCGACAACATTCTGCTCTCCGGCGGCGCGGCGGTCGTCACTGACTTCGGCGTCGCAAAAGCCATCTCCGCCTCCCGCGAGCGCGTCACGCTCGGCGGACGTGCGACCAACAGCGGCGGCTGGAGCAGCGGCACGATCACATCCGTCGGGACCTCGCTCGGCACGCCGATGTACATGGCGCCAGAGCAGGCTGCAGCTGATCCGAACACGGATCATCGCGCCGATCTCTACGCGCTCGGTGTTGTCGGTTATGAAATGCTCGTCGGCGCGCCGCCGTTCTATGGCCGCTCGCCGCAGGCGCTCCTCGCGGCACAACTGACCGAGGCGCCCAAGTCGATCTCGAGTCGACGTTACGACGTGCCGCCCGCGCTCGCCGATCTCCTCATGCGCATGATGGAGAAGGATCCGGCCAAGCGGCCGCGAACCGCCCAGGAGGTCGCGCGACAGCTCGACGATCCATCCGTGATGAGCGGTGAATTCACCTCTCTCAGGCCGCCAGTTTCGAAGTGGCGAAACTGGCAGCGCCGCGCCTCGTTTCTCGGCGTCGTCGCGGTACTGCTCACCGCGGGCTTGGCCGCCGGCACGTATTTCCGAACTCGTGAGGCACGAAACGCCTCCGTGGCCGCGACTGCCGCGGCCACGACCATCTCGAGATCCATCGCCGTGATGCCGCTCGTCAACATCGGTGGCGACACGAGCGACGTGTATTTCGCCGAGGGCATGACGGCGCAGATCACGACCGCATTGTCCAAGTTGCGTGGCCTGCGTGTCGCCGCGCGCACCGCGGCGACGTCCGCGCGTGACAAATACACTACGCCTGACGAGATCGGGAAGGCGCTCAACGTCACGATGCTGCTCGAAGGCACCGTGCAGCGTGAGCGCGGACGCCTGCGCGTCACGGCACGACTCATCAACATCACCGATGGCGCGACGCTCTGGTCGGACATGTTCGAGCGTCAGGCAACGGATCTTTTCAAGGTTCAGGACGATATCTCGAACGCGATCGTCGCTGCCGTTTCACCGGAGCTCGGCTCCACGGTCGCCCTCGCCGGCTCGTCCGCGGCGCGCGGCACCGACGACCTGCAGGCATACGATCTCTACCTGCGTGGACGCTTCTTCTTCCAGAAGCGCGGCGAGGACGCGCTACGCAGTGCGCTCGCCTACTTCGAGAAGGCGGCCGGTCGCGATCCGGCGTTCGCGAAAGCGTATACTGGCATGGCCGACGTGTACGCCGTCTTGCCTCTGTACGCCAACGTGCGCGTCGATTCGTTGTTGCCACTCGGTTTACGCAGTATCGACAAGGCAATCGCGCTCGACAGCACCATTCCCGAGGCCTACGCATCGAGAGCCAACTTGCTCGGAGTCGGCTGGCGCTGGAACGAGGCAGAGCGCGATTATCAACACGCGCTCGCCCTCGACCCGAATTATGCAACTGCTCATCAGTGGTATGGCGAGATGCTGCTGCTGAACGGGCGCCTCGATGAAGCGCTCGTGCAGTTACGCCGAGCGACCGAGCTCGATCCGCTCTCACCCGTCGCGTTCGGCTCATATGGGCTCGCGCTCGGTATCGCCAAACGCGATGTGCAGGCCCAGGCCGCTGTGAAACACGCACTCGATCTCGACTCCACGTTGCTCGTCACGCGGATGATGTCCGGTACTGTCCAGCTATACGGCAATCGCGTACAGGAGGCGATCCGCCAGCTGGAGCCTGCACGTCAGCTCGATAGCACCAACGCTTTTGTACTCGGAGTCCTTGGCTATGCGTACGGGAAGGCTGGTCGCATCGCGCAAGCTCGTGAAATTGCGCAGCGCCTCGAAGCCGCCGTGCCCACGCAAAGCAGCGCTGCTGGTGCTGCGGCGCGCGTCTACCTCGGCCTTGGCGACACCGCGCAGGCGTTGACGATGCTCGAGCGGGCGGCGGCAGTGCACGACATGTCATTCAGCACCGAAGTTCTCGCCGAACCGTTCTTCGATCCAGTTCGCCAGTCGCCGCGTTTTGCGGCCGTGGTCGCTCGCGTCGGCCTCGACAGGCGACTGTTGCACTAACATTGCGACGTCGACGAACGACGATCGTCAATGGAAAAGATGGCTGGGCGTTCACGATTCCTCTCGCGGTTGAAGTGTGGCCACTGGCATCGCACGGTAGCAGCACTCGCGCTGCTCGGCGCATGTACGCGTCCGCGCTTTCCCATTGTCTCGTCACCGGCGCCTGCTGCAGCCCCGGCGCGCTCGGACGCACCGGCAAGAGGCACCTCGGAGACCGTACCGTTGGCCACCGTCGCGACGCTCGGTTCGGCCGAGGCCGACGTGGACTATCTCAGATCACGCCGGCTCCTCCTTCCGGTTGCGGGTATTCGTCCCGAACAGCTGATCGATTCATTCGAGGAACCACGCGACGGGTCGCGCCGGCACCACGCGATCGACATCCTCGCGCCACGCGGCACCCCAGTACTCGCCGCCGATGACGGGCGTGTGCTTCGTGTCAGCTGGAACAACGCCGGCGGCAACACCGTGTACGCGACCGACTCTGAGTCCCGACTCGTCTACTACTACGCCCACCTCGACCACTATCACACCGGGTTGGTGGCGGGGATGACCCTTACCAAGGGTGACACGATCGGCTTCGTCGGGACGACGGGCAACGCGCCCAAGGACATTCCGCATCTTCATTTTCAGGTGATGCGAATGCCACACGACAACAAATACTGGAATGGAGAGCCGATCGACCCATTCTCGGTTCTGCGCGCTGAAGGAGAACGGCCTTAAGTTTCGGCCATGTTATCGTCGAAGGCCCGCGCCGCCCTGCGCGCGGAGGCGCATCATCTCGCCGTCACCATTCACGTCGGGCATCAGGGTGTCACCGAGGCAGTGCGTCAATCGCTCGAGGACGCGCTCCGCACGCGCGAGCTGGTCAAGATCCAGTTCTCGCGTAACGACGACTCCGACGTGAGGAACGTCGCGAATGACCTCGCCCGATCGACGGAGGCAGACGTCGTCCAAGTCATCGGCCGCACGGCGACGCTTTTTCGAGAAAATCCGGAGCTGAAGAAGAATTCCTAGGTAGCTAGGTGCTAGGTGACGTGCGGCGCTTCCTGGCACATATCACCTAGCACCTATTACCCAGCACCTTTTATCTTAGCCAGCGTACAAGCGCACCACCGAGGATGGTTCGAGGCGACATGCCCTACGTGATCACGGAAGCCTGCATCGGCGTCAAGGACAAGGCCTGCGTGGACGTCTGTCCCGTCGATTGCATTTATGAAGGCGAGCAGCAGCTGTTCATTCACCCCGACGAATGCATCGACTGCGGTGCGTGCGAACCGGAGTGTCCGGTGACCGCGATTTTTCCCGAGGAGGACGTTCCGGGCAATCAGAAGCAGTTCGTCCAGATCAACCGGGACGTGTTCAAAGGCGAGAATCCTCCCGGCCGCCCTACGCGCTAGCTGCCTGTCATCCTGCGCTCCTCAGGATGACATACTGATCTCCCACAACTGCTTCACGACGAAGAGCGCCACGAGCGCCGCGTATTGTAAGAAGGTGCTCACCTCGCTCCGCCACCCTTCCGCCCAGTCGTGCGGCCCGCCGAACGTGGCTTTCGGTGGACGCGGAATCCAGCGTGGCGTAGCCTCCTTGAACTCGAGATACTCCGCTCCAAAAATCGATTCGAGCACGCCCTCCTCGTATCGCACGATGAGCGAGTACTCAATCGCGAAAATCACGATCGCAATCGGCAAAAACCACAGCACGCCGGAGATGATCGTGAACCCCATCCAGATGAGGAAGTTGCCGACGTAGAGCGGATTTCTCACCCAGGCGAAGATTCCGTACGTCACCAGGCGCTGCACCGTGCGCGAACGGCGGCGCGTTACCGTGCCCGCGGCCGCGACGCCGGCCAGACGAATCCATTCACCGGCGACGATGACAATCCCGCCGATGATCCAGAGGGCCGCCGACATGGTGGCGGGCACGAGCAGCGGCACGCCGATGAAGACAACGGGGAGCCAGCTGCGATTGCGAAAAAGCATCGCGCCGATGCGCGCGCTGCGCGTCTGCTCGGCGGCGGAAATCGGTTCGGCATTCGGTAAAGACATGTCAGGAAGCTAACCGGCTAGTCCGCTTGTTCGACGCGATGCAGAAACTCACTCAGCACTGCGGTGAAGGCGGCGGGGCGCTCCACACTGCTCAGGTGACCCGCGTTGGCGAGAATCTCCAGTCGGCTTCCGGCAATTGCCACGTGCATCGCCCGTGCTTCTTTGGGCGGCGTGAGCACATCTTCCTCGCCGACGACGATCAATGTCGGAATGGTCAGCGTCGTTAGTGTTGGGTTCGAATCGGGCCGACCAAGCATGGCTTCGAGCGCTCCGACGAGGCCGTCTACCGACGCGCTCGCGGCAATCACTCTCATCGCGCTCTCGATGTCAGGTCTTCGCTCGCGCGTCGTCCTCCCGAGCAGGCCGACCAGCTGACGGTCGGCGACGGCTGGCGCGCCCGCGCTCCGCGCGAGTGCGATCAGTTCTTGCCGTCGAGCGCGCGTCTCCGGCGTGTCCGCTCCGGCGCGTGTGTCGGCGAGCACGAGCGCGTGCACGCGGCTGGCATGCCTGCGCCAGAGGGAGAATGCGACGTAGCCGCCCATCGAGAGCCCAACGACGATGGCCGTGCTAATGCCGACAGTGTCGAGCAATTCGGCAACGTCGTCTGCATAACGATCGAGCGTGCATGGCGCTACGGGCTCAGATTCGCCGAAGCCGCGGAAGTCGATGGTGAGACAGCGCCAATTTCCAGCAAGGGCGCTCGTCTGGGGAGCCCACATCGTGCGATTCAGCGGAAAGGCATGCAGGAACACCACGGGCGTTCCATCACCAATATCGTCGTACCCGATCGTCGCGCTCCCGATGTGCGCGATCATGCGCTCACGCCGCCACCGTCATTCGGCGTCAGGCCATAGCGGGAGCAGCTTCCGCCAGTCGTCAGGCACGCGGACGGGCCGACCGTCATGGCCGATCGTCACGAAGACGATGTTCGCACGCGCGACGAGGAGATCGGATCCGACCTTCTGTGCTTCCTGGCGCACGATGTAGCTCGTGTTCCGAACCGCGAGGAGACCGGATTGGATACGCAGATCCTCGCCAGGTAGAGACTGCGCGAGATAATCGATGTCCACATGACGCACGACCGAAAATACCGGCTGTTTCGCCCAGTGCTTAATGTCGATCTGCGGCTCGAGGAGCGCCCATCGCGCGCGCTCGAGAAAGTTGAGCATCGTCGCATGATTGAGGTGCCCGAGCATGTCGCAGTCGGTCGGGTAGATGTGAAAGCGGACTTCCGGCAGTGTCGACATGGTCTGTGAGCAAGCGAGGACGGCGCGTCGCGGACCGCGAACGATGGCACGTCCACTACCCGAGTGCAACGACGTCCGGCGTTCCCTCGGCGTGGTCCCGGCGCATCCACCAAGCATCGAAGGACAACCAGAAGAGAGTCGTACCACCGGCGTGCCGGGCGAGCGCGACGGCGGCCGCCAGTGCCTTTGCCCCATATGTCGGGTCGATGGTGATTCCGCTGCTCTCGGCGCATCGTCGCGCGATCTCGTCGCCGGCTGCCGTCACGCGTCCGTACGCACCGCCGTAGAAATCGTGGACGATACGAATCGCTCGATCGCCCGGCATCGGCACGGGTTCGTGCGCCGCCCGCTGGATCAGATGTGACGTGCGTGCGATGAGACGCCGCACATGAGCGCGATTCGCGACCAGCGGCGGCACAACGCGTACGCCGACGACTTCGATCTTCAGTTGCGCAATCGCGAAACCGAGCGCGAGACCGGCCATTGTCCCTCCCGTGCCCAGCGGGAGCACGAGACGATCCGGGCGGGGCATCGTGCCAGCGTCCAGTTGATCCGCCAGCTCGAGTGCCGCGTTGACTTGACCGAGTATGCCTATCGGCGCGCTACCGCCGGCGGCGATCCAGCGCGCGCCGCAGAGTCGCGCGATCGTCGCGCGTGCGTAAGCGGCGATCACACTGTGGCTGACTGGGCTTTCGTCTGCATCGAAAGCGATACGCTCTGCGACACGTCGCGCCGCGTCGTTCATCTCCTGCGGCCAGCGAAATACGCGCGACCGCGCACCGAGCAGTCGGGAATAGACGGCCGTCGCGAGCACATGCGTCGATCCCTCGGCGCCGACGGTCGCCACCACGTCCCCCGGCTGCACGCCACCGAGAAGAAACTCGAGCGCACGTACCTTGTTGCCGCCTAACGGTTCGGCCGCGAGATCCTCACGCTTGAACCACAGGTTGGGTGCGAGCGCCTCCATGCGCTGGACTGGCGTCGGAAAGCGGCCGAGGCGAACGCGTGGCACGCGGCCCAGACCAGGGAAGCGCCGGAGTAGTGGGAACGTCGCGTCGGAGTCCCTCGCGGGCATTGCGGGCACGCGCTCGTTTGTCGTTAGGCCGGTGCGATGTCTCTCGCCGGATCCTCGTTCGTGACCGGCACGTTCTCGCCAACCACGCCCTCCACGTACAGCATCTTTACCGCGACCAGCGTCGCGGCGAGGATCGGCACCGCGCACATCAAGCCGACGAAGCCGAACACCATTGCCATGAGCGCCTGTGAGAGGATCGTCAACGCCGGCGGCACGTCGACGCCGCCTTTCATCAACAGGGGAATGAGAAGATGATTCTCTGCGAATTGAATTGCCCAGAACGCCATCGCGACGTAGAGCGCCTTTTCCGGAGAATCGAGAAACCCCATCGCGACAGCGGGCACGGCGCTCAGGATTGGACCAACGGTTGGAATGAATTCGAGAAGTCCCGCGATAATCCCGAGCGCGAACGCGGCTTTCACCTCCATCACGAGCAACACGACCGTCGTGACGGATCCTATCACGACCATCGCGATGAGCTGTGTCACGAGCCAGCGTCGAAGGACCGTCGCCATCGCTGAGAACACCTCGCCCGCACGAGCACGCGTGCGTCCCGGAAACAGCTGCATCAATCCGCGATGATACAGATCTGGATCCGCTCCGATGTAGATCGCGAGAAAGAGGATGATCAGGAGCCCGCCCAATGCGGCAAGCGTCGACGACAAAAAAGGAAACAGATAGCGAGTGGCGCCGCTCATCTGCTTGCTGATACGATCGCGCAGCGGTGTCGCGCTCGTCGTGTCGGTTTCCGACGAAGCGGGCGTAGCGCGCGCGGCTGATGTGACGCCTCCGGCCGTCTGCGCCGAATCTCGCCGCGCCGACCCGCTCGAGGGTGCGAGGATGCTGCCGATCAATCCCCCATTGTGCCGATTGGCCCACGCTTCGAGTCGATCGAGGGATTCAGGGAGACGACGCCTGAGCTCGACCGATTGCGCGCGGATCGTTGGCGCAACCCAAGCGCCGAAGCCGACCAGGAGCCCGAGGAACGCGATGACGATGAGTGCGGCTCCCATGCCTCGAGGGATGCGCCAACGCACCAGGTGATCGACACCGCTCGAAACGGCAAGTCCGAACAGGATACCGAGAAAGGCCGTGAGAAAGAGCGGGCTCGCGAACCAGAGCATTCGAACGGCGACGTACATCGCGATGACGAGAGCTGCCGTGCGGAGAACGTCTTTGGTACGCCAACCCATCGTGCGCTTACGGCGCTCGCCATAGACCACAGCCCTTGGCCCGGCGTTTGGCGACGCCAGCTTCTGGTCCTCGACGCGCTCGTCCTTTCGAATCGGTTCGGTCATCGCTGTTCGCGGGGCAAAGGCAGTGCCCGTCTCGGCTATCTTCCGTCGGCTACATTTGTCTGCGGACCATCTACCCCATGATGCGGCATCAAGCGATCTACCTCGACACGGCGCAAGATACGTCGCGCTTCCTGCGCTCGATCGCGGGCGTCGACCAGATCGCTATCGATACCGAGGGAGCGAGCTTTCACCGCTTCATCGATCGAATCTACCTGTTACAACTCTCGACCCGGGATCGATCCGCTATAATCGACCCACTGCCCATCGGAGTGCCGCAGGAGTTAGGCACTCTGCTCGAGGACCCTAACGTCGAAGTCGTCTTTCACGACGCGGACTACGATCTGCGACTCCTGCGACAGGATTACGGATGGCAGGTGCGCAAGATTTTCGACACGCGAGTGGCCGCCCAACTCCTCGGCATTCGCGCGTTCGGACTCGCAGCGCTCCTTGAGAAATATTTCGCCGTCAAGCTCGATAAGAAGCATCAACGAGCTGATTGGTCGATGAGGCCACTCACGCCAGACATGCTCGAGTACGCCGCGCAGGACACGATGCATTTGCTCGGCCTGCGCGACCGGCTCGCCGA
This sequence comes from Gemmatimonadaceae bacterium, assembly GCA_036496605.1. NCBI lineage: Bacteria > Pseudomonadati > Gemmatimonadota > Gemmatimonadia > Gemmatimonadales > Gemmatimonadaceae > Gemmatimonadaceae bacterium. The sequence goes on from DASXKV010000003.1 coordinate 80,112, forward strand.
TCAGCTGGTCCGCGTGGGACGCTGGGAGTGGGCGCGCGAGGAGTTTGCGCGCCTCGAGGAAACACGCTGGGACGACGAGGACGACGCCACCGGGTTCCTTCGCTTGAAGGGAGCACGCGATCTGAATCGGCGCGAGCTGGCGATCGTACGCGAGCTCGTCGCCTGGCGGAACGACACCGCGCGTAAGGCCGATCGTGCGACCTTTCGCGTTCTAGGAAACGAGCCGCTCTTCGAGATTGCGCGAACGAGGCCAGCCACTCGTGAGGCGCTGGCGTCAATCAAAGGCATGCCGCGGTCGCTGCTCGAGCGCGCATCGACGGATCTCCTCGAGGCGGTCAAGCGCGGTATCGCGCTGCCCGACGCCGAACTACCTCGCTTCCCGAAAGCGATCAGGTGGGAGCGCGACCCGGAGTTCGACTTACGTGTGTCGGCGTTGCGCACGGCCCGCGATGCCGCGGCCCTGCGGCTCGACATGGATCCCGGAGTGCTCTGTTCACGTGACCGGCTCGAGGCACTCGCTCGGCGAAATCCAGCGACGATCGACGCGATGCGGGAGATTCCAGAGCTGCGCCGATGGCAAGTAGAAGAGCTCGGGGCGGATTTCCTCGCCGCGTTGGCCCCGCATCGTAAAGCGGCAGTCTGAAAAGCGTGTTTGTTAAACCGTCAACGCGCTTTTGGGCTAGAGGCCCATATACGCCCTGACGCGCGGCTCGATGCGCTCCGGCGTCCAGTAGGGCGACCAAACCAGATTGAGCTCGACCTCGCCGACGCCGGGCAGCCCCTGCAACACCCGCTCGACGTCCGTCATGATCTGCGGACCGGCGGGGCACCCCGGCGAAGTGAGCGTCATGTCGACGTGAATGTTGTTGCTCGGGTCGACGCTGATCTCGTAGACGAGTCCGAGGTCGACGATGTTCAGGCCGAGCTCCGGATCTTTCACTTTGCGCAGCGCGAGCTTGGCGATGTCTGATGTGATGACGTCGGCCGGCGACGCCGCATTTCCAGGCTCGTTAGGCGCAGCCGCATTACTCGCGTCATTCGCCGTATTCTCGCTATTCGCGTCCTGCTCGATTTCGTCGCTCATCGTGGAGGCTCCTCGTGCAAGATAGCTTGCGCGCTCAAGAGTGCAGCAACCGGCGACGAAGCCACCGCGACTCCGTTCGTGCCGCCCGCCACAACGCGCGTGCGATCGTCGAGACGGGCGAGCCGTCGCTGAATGCCCCGGCGATGGCGTACAACGCGCCAGGCGAAAAGCGCGGCTCGTTCACGATCGCGTACACCGGCTCCCACCGCTCGGGCAGAAACTTCGCTTTGAAGTTGTCGAGCCCCTCGAAATTGTAGAAGCGACGTCCATGCGCCTTCACCAAGCGTAGCAGTAGTCGAAGCCACATCGGATTTGCCGTCGGTCCCGCGCCGTGTCGTGAGAGCGGCGCGAGTCCGAGCGTCACGTAGTCGTAACCTTCGCCAGCAAGCGCCCGCATCGCAGAGTCGAGTAGCAGCTCGACGGTGCCGTTCGGAGCGTGGCGTCCGCGGACGAACTGCTCGACGAGCCATCCACCGCGCGCCGGTGCGGGCGAGGCAACGAGAAACGCGACAATCTCGCTCGACCGAGATCGCGCGACGAAGATTCTGCGGTCGAATAGCCTCGTGAGCGTATCCGGCTCGACGAGAAAGTGCATCGGTGGCAACCCACGCGTCGCGAGCCACTCCGTGAGCACCCGTATGAGCGAGGGATGACCCGTCGCTTCGTCCGCCGACATCGGTTCCACCACGATGCCCTTGTTGCGCGAGCGATTGACTTGTGCGCGAAGCGACGACTTGCTCGCGACGATACCCGGCCAGTGAGCTGGATTCCATGAGGGCTGCGCACCGAGCAAGACCATCGCATGTCTATGATGTGATCGAAGCAGCTCTTCGAGGCGCGCTTCAGCGCCGAAGTAACAAACGCGGCGTCTGCCTTGTGCGCATTCGCGCTCGAACTCCGAGATGACGTCGGCCAGTCGGTGCTTCGCGCACACGGGTGATCCGGCGACCACACGCGTCCGGCGGCGCTCCACGTAGCCGACAACGGCGTCGCCCATCGCCGAGAACCAGAGGCTCATCCCCGGGTTCACGATCTGATAGGCTGTCGCATTCCAGCCGTGGAGCATCACGAGCTCACGCGCCAGTTCCAGTGGATCTCCCCCAACCGGTGCGTCGACGAGTGAATTCATCTACGTCAGTGGCAGTCCGATGCTACGTCAGGACGCGCATGGTTCCTCATTCCACACGACGCGAGCTTGTTCTCGCCCGCTAACCTCGTGATGGAGTAGTCAGCCATGCGCCCTCGAAATGTGCATCGCATCCTCGCCGTTGGCTTCATTCTGATCATCGCAACGACCGCTCGCGGTCAGCAGAGCGACGATCGCGCCGCGTCGGCGGCCTCCCCTCGGGTACCCAAGGGTTGGGAACTGTCCGGCGTTCCCGCGCTCAATTTCGACGCCGACGAAGGAGTCGGTATGGGTGCTGCGCTCGAGCTCTACAACTACGGCCCCGGCGTGCAGCCGTATCGGTTCACGATTCAGCCGACGGTGCTCATCACCAGCAGAGGGCGGCGCGACATGACCGTCTTCTTCGATGCGCCGACGCTCCTGCCGCACGGATGGCGTGTGAGTGCGTTCGCCGGAAGTGAAGAACAACGCGCTCAGCCGTACTACGGCGTGGGCAACGCGACGCCCTATGACCCAAGTCTGGAGCGGCCGCCGAACTCGTATTTCTACCGCTTCGGGCGCGAACGCCTCAGAGCCTCAGCGGACTTTCAACATCGCGTCGGCAAATCGTCAGCCCGTCTCCTTCTCGGCGGCGGCTTCTCAGGCTCTACGATCGATCTCACACCCTACGACTCGGGAACGACGCTGCTCGCGGTGCAATCGAACGGGCAAACCCCTCCGCCGGATCGCGTCAACTACCTGCGCGCCGGCCTGCTGTGGGACTCTCGAGACCGAGAGATCGGACCCAGCCGAGGCACGTGGGCCGAAGCACTCATCCAACGCGTGAGCAAAGGTCTGGGTGCCACCGAGGACTTCACGCGCTGGACGACTACCGTGCGCCAGTATGTGCCGCTTACGAGTCGCGTCGTCTTCGCGGAGCGTGTTGTTGCACAGGGCACATCCGGCAACGTGCCGTTCGATGAGTTGCCGACAATTCAATCTTCGTTCAAGCAGGGTGAAGGACTTGGAGGATCGAGCAGCCTCCGCGGAATTCCAAAGGATCGGTACATCGGTAAGTCACTCCTTCTCAGCAATTCGGAACTGCGCTGGCGGGCTGCCGAGTTCGCCCTGTTCGGCCGGCAGTCTTTCGTCGCGCTCGATGCGTTCGCCGATGCGGGCCGAGTGTGGGCCGATCAATTCCGCGTTGATCGGGTGCTCGACGACGTGCACGTCGGCTACGGCGGCGGAGTGCGAATTGGCGTCGGGCCGAGCTTCATCGTCGCCACGGACGTCGGCCACTCAAACGCATCGACCGCCGCGGTCTACGTCGGACTCGGCTGGATGTACTGAGCGGTGTCATCCCTCTTCCCAGCCAGGATGACGGCCTTGTCAGGCCTTGTGCGTTGCCTTTTTCGTCGTGTGCTTGGCGGCAGGCTTCCTGGCTGGGCTCTTCTTCGCCTTAGCCTTCGACGACTTCGCGCTGGAAGACTTGGACTTCGCGCTGGAAGACTTGGACTTCGCGCTGCTCGACTTTGCGCTGCTCGACTTCGCCCCGATGCGTCCTGCGCTCACCGACGTGTGCACGCGCGAGTGCCGTGCTCGAGCCACGCGCTCCGGTCTGTTCCAGCCGATCGCGCGATCGGCTCGGAATTTCGCCGGCATCTCGAGCATGCCGTCGCCGTAGTCCAGAACGGCGAGTGCTGCAGCGTCTGAGAGGTCGGCACGGACATCGGCAATCACTTTGGCCGGTCGTCGCGCTCGAGCCGCGTGAACGCGGTTCGTGAGCAGAATGACGAACATGTCGCGATCCGGATCGATCCACAGCGACGTGCCGGTAAAGCCGGTGTGCCCGTAGGCGCGCTCGCTGAGATACTTGCCGCAGCTTCCGTCACCCGCGCATGTGTCCCATCCGAGCGCTCGCGTGCGCGCTGCGCGAGTCGTGAAGAGCGTGACTGTCGAGTCGGCGATGATCCTCGTTCCACCGTACTCACCACCGTTGAGCATCATCTGAGCGAACACGGCGAGGTCCGACGCCGTACTGAACAAACCAGCATGGCCTGCGATACCGCCGAGTGCAAACGCGTTCTCGTCGTGCACTTCGCCGCGAAGTGGATAGCCCCGCGGCGGGTTCACCTCGGTCGGCGCGATTCGGTCACGCAACGAGTCCGCCGGCTTGAAGTACGTGTTCTCCATGCCGAGCGGCTTCCAGACATGATCGGCAAGGAACTGGTCGAGTCGCTCGCCCGAAGCCGCTTCCACGACGAAGCCGAGCATGTCGGCACCGAGGTCGGAATACTCGTAGTACTGATCCGGATGATAGACGAGCGGTGTTTCGATCGCCGCCTGACGAGCCTCCTCGGGGCTATGCGCTATGCGCCAGAGGTCGCGACCAGCAGGCAGCCCGGAACGGTGCTCCAGCAGAAGCCGCAGCGTGACGAGATCCTTTTCGCCCCCGGAGAATTCGGGGATGTACTTCGAGACCGGATCGTCCAGGTGCACTTTTCCCTGATCGTAGAGAATCATCAGGGCGGTGGTCGTACCGACGACTTTGGTGAGGGACGCGAGGTCGTAGATGCTTTGGGTTGGGCTGACGGCCTCGCTCTGGTCGTCCCAGTCGAGCCGGCCAAAGCCGCGCTGCCAAACGGCGGCACCTTTGCGCCCGACGACGACGGCTGCGCCGGGGTAGCCGCCCGCTTGAATGCCACGCATAACGACGTGGTCGATCTTGGCCAGCCGAGCGGCCGACATGCCGACCGAACGCGGGGCTTTCACGGGCAATCCCCCGGGACCGGTGGGACCACCAGTGGCCAGCGTCAAAGCCGAGAACAGCAGAGAAACCAACACTTCGACTCCCCGGTCGGACGAGCGGAAATCACGGGTCGGCGCTAACGAGTCGCTCGATAACGCCTATGTATGCAGATGCCGTGCAACGAAAACGATGACGGGCCGGACGTGGGGGAAAGTCATCCGGTCAGTATGAATGCCTTACTATCCGAGGGCGACCAAGGTTCCAGAGGCGGGCGGCCGCGCGTCGGAAATAATGTCGCATGGAAACGGGACGAGCAAGGGGGGCGTATGCAACGGTGGCTCAAACGGTTGAGAACTGGTGGTTGGTGGGTGGTTGTTGCTGACGGTCATCCCGACTCAGCAACAGCGACGAACCACTAGCAATCAAGCACCTGCGCAAACCATTCTCTCCATCCCAGTGACCAATTTCCCGTGACTGTTGAGCTTCTCACGATTCGCCAGGCAATCGAAGGAGATGAGGCGGCGCTACGGGCGTTGTGGACACGCCACGCCCCACATATCGACCTCGTCGTTCGCCGGCTGGTCGGATCCGACTCTGATCTGGCGGCGGACATCGCACAGGAGGTTTGGATTCAGATCTTCCGCGCGCTGCCAAGCTATCGTGGCGACTCCCAGTTCGGGACATGGGCGCACCGCATCGCGGTGAACCGTACGCTCAACGCTCTTCGAAAAACGAGACGGCTCGCGAACGCGGAATCCGAGATCCAGGAAGACAGCGCATCGGTCGAGATGGATACCGATCGCTCCTTCCTCGCCGCCTCGATCGAAGAAGCGATGACGAAGCTCTCACCGGGCGCCCGTGCCGTGTTCGTCTTACACGATGTGGAAGGGTTCACGCACGAAGAGATCGCTCGCGACCTCGGTATTACGGCGGGCGGCTCGAAATCACAACTCTTTAAAGCGCGGGCGAAACTGCGAAAGCTGCTCGCCCATCTTGTAGAAGCAGCAACCGATGCAACGAAACAGAGGATTGATAGTGGACATGTCGCACCTGCCTGATGAGCGCCTTTCGGCGCTGACCGACGACCCGCCGACATCGGCGGAGCTCGCGCATCTCGCGTCGTGCGAGCGATGCGCGGCGGAACGCGCCGCCTATAGAGCGCTGCGTGAAGTTGCCAGGTCGGAGCAATCGCGAATTGGGGCACCGTTGAGTGATTGGGAATCGCTCGCACCTGCGCTGCGCGCCGATGGAGTGATCGACACGGGTGAATGGCGTGTTGCACGTCGTCCGCGACGATTCGGTGGCGTGTGGTCACAGGCCGCCGCCGCGGTGTTGATCGCAATCGGCGGCATCGCGTACGGTCGTTACTCGGCAGCCGGATCGATGCTGCCGGCCTTGCGGCATGGCGGGGGCGCGTTGGCGAAGGCGGGCGCGGATTCGTCGGCATTTTCGAGCCTCGAAGAAGCGCGCTCAGCACAGGAGCAAGCGCAGACGCTGTATCAGAGCGCGGCGCTCTATCTCGCGGCGCACGACACGCTGGAGCTGTCGCCGGACAGCCCGGCTGCGATGCGCCATCGTTTAGCAACGCTGGACGAGGTGGGCGCGACCGTTCGACAGGCGCTCGCTGAGTCGCCCGGCGACCCCGTCATCAATGGCTATTACCTAACGACGCTGGGACAGCGCGATGCGACATTGCGGCAGCTCAACGCATCCCTGCCCGCGAACATGCGGGTGAACATCTTCTAATGCGCGGTCTCTGGAGTGACGTGGCGACGATGCCTCGAGTGCGTTCGGCTTTGTGGATCTGTGTCATAGGACTCGTTATCGGCGCGGCGGCGCTGGCGGAAGCGCAGACTCCCGTTTCGGCCCGCGATAGCAATCGCGTCTATCGCCTGCAGTTCCAACGCTCGGCCGACACAGCGTACACCAGCAGCCTTCGTCGAGCGCGGCTTCAGCTCCGGGAACGCCTCGATTCCCTGCAGCATGAATTCGAGGGGCTGGGGCTCGATGCGCCCGATCGCGTCGATCTCGTGCGCGAGCTTCGCGCGCTGATCTCCTCGCTCGGCGATCTCGATCAGCTCGAACAGCACGGGCGCGTGCGGTTCGTCGATCCGTCCATGGCGGCCGAGAAGGCACGGACGCTGGCCCAGCAGGCGCGCACGTTTGGCCCAATGCTCCGTCGCTCGATGCAGTCGCTGCAGCCTGGCTGGATCGGCATCAACGCGCAGGGGACGCAGCAGCGCATTGTACGCAACGACAGCGTCTACCTCAGGTACTTCAACTATCCGCAAGTCATCTCGGTGGAGCCCAGCTCACCCGCCGAGCGCGCTGGAATTTCTCGTGGTGATCAACTCATCGCGTATGAGGGCGCAGACCTGCGTGACCACGAGATCAACCTGACGAAGCTCCTTCAGCCATCCCGACGGATCTCGGTCACGATTCGGCGCGATGGCGAAGAGCGAGATTACGACGTCGTCGTTGCGAAAGCGCCACCACAGATCGAGGCCTTGCGAGGATTCAGCTCTCGCGATGTCGCTGTCGATTCCATGCCTTTCGCGCTTGCGATGCCTCGCACCCCAGTGCTCGCCCGCACCATGCCGCAGGTGCGCATCTTCGATGGGAGAGAGGCTGGTGTCGTGCCCGTTCTCGGCGCAAAGCTCGTCGCGATCACCGACGAATCGCTCGGACGCATCTTCGGTGTCTCGAGTGGCGTGCTCGTGACCGAAGTCTTCAGCGATCCGGCCGAGTCCTCTGGTCTTCGAGGTGGTGACGTGATCAGTAAGGCTGATGGCCGCGACATAACGGACGTCGCGCAGCTCCGCCGAATCGTCGCCGCGCACGGCGGCGACCGAAACGTGGAGCTGGAGATTGTGCGTCAGAAGCGGACGCGCGCCGTCACGCTCCGCTGGTAACGAGCGACAACTCGCGCGGCGTGAGCTTCTGACTCTCCGGTACGAGCGACTTGTGAATCGATAGCGCCGCGACCGCGCCATCCGATGCGGCGGTGATCGCGAGCTGCGGACCCGGAACGATGTCCCCGGCGGCGTACACGTTGTGGACCGACGTGTGATAGTGGCCGTCGATGAGCACGTGTCCCTCGTCGTCGCGGTCGCAGCCGAGCTGCAAGGAAAGCTTCGTGCCGGCATCGTCAGCGGGAAATTGCCCGATCGCGAGAAAGATCTTCTCGGCGTCGAGATGCATTCCGTCGCGCAGCTCGAGACTGTGTATCGCCTGTCCTTCGCAGACAACGCGCAGGATCGGCTCGGTGAGCACGGGAATATTGAGCACGTCCAGCTTCTCGCAGTACTCCGGAAGGTCGAGCGCCGACGGCTCACCATTCGTACAGATGATGATCTCGCGCGTCCACGTCGTTAGGTTGAGCGCCATCCCGATAGCGAGCCGGCCATTTCCGATGACGACGACTTTCTTGTCGCGCGCCTCGTAGCCGTCGCAATCGGGGCAAACGTGCGCGTTCTGACCGAATGCGTGGTCCAGCCCCGGGATGTCCGGCCAGACATCGCGAATCCCGATGGCAAGGAGCAGCCGGCGGGCTTGTAAGGGCTCGCCCGTCACTAGCTCGAGCGAGAATTCATCATCGCCTTCCTTGCCGACGGCGACAACGATGTCATCGACGAGCTCGACGCCATAGCAGCGGCATTCCTCCCGTCCCAGCGCGCGCAGATTCGCCGGACGGATGTGAGGCAGGCCGAGGAAGCCATTTACGCCCCGCGTTTCCCAGTTGCGCGGGTCGCCACTGTCGATGAGAACGACCGAATGGAGATATCGTGCAAGCCAGATTGCAGCGGTCAGTCCGGCCGGACCGCCACCGACGATCGCAACATCGAAGATTCGCCCCATGCGTCCAGCACTGGCGCAAGATCTGGGCGAGCGTGGTGGTCGGTGTTGGTTGCTGTGATTGGCTAGTGCTGGTTGTTGGCTGCTGGCTCGTCGGCGAGGCTACAGCGACCAATGACGCGCAACCAGCCACCAATCACCACAGCCAATCGCCAACCACGACCAGATCACCTCACACGACCAGGCGGCAACGCGTACAAGAGATGTAGCGTTTCCTTATCCAGATCGGTGATATCGAGATGGGTGCTCTCGGGATACATGATCGTTCCCGTGTTCTTCGAGTGCCCGAGGCCGAGCGCGTGGCCGATCTCGTGGCGCAGAATCTCGCTGATCTCACCCGGCGGGAACGTGTCGCCATCACGGTCATGCAGCGCGACGACGACGTCGGCGTGAACGACCCATGCATTCTGATCAGCGAGTCGCTTCGTCTTGCCGATGCGCAGCTCGTCAACCGGGAATTGATCGATCCAGCGTACAACGATGTCGGCCCCCGCTGAATCGGAGGGGAAGACGAAGCGCAGCGGGATGCCCGCCGTCTGCCACTCGAGAAACACGTCGCGCGCGGACTGGACGTAGCCGATCCACCAATCGCGAACGTGCGGATCGGATTGAATCCATACCCGGACTCCTCCGTCGCGATTCTCCGGCCATCGAAACAACACGGAGTCCTGCATTGCGAGCAGATCGTTGATGTAGGTTCTCGATCCCGCGTCGGCGATACGCCGCCGAATATCCACCGCATTGCGCACGGGGGCCCGCGCGCGGGAGGCCGTCAGCGCGTTGTGCACATCGGCCGGAGCCGCGTCGTTATCCTGCGCCGCGCTCGAATCGAGCCTGGGATCCCCGGAATTGCTCCGCGGGTTACCGGCCTGCGCGACCTGAAATGCATAACGACGCGGCTCGAGCGTCGATTTCACGCTCTGAAACGCAATGAATGTGATGAGTGCCCCGACGGCACCAAGCAGCCAGTACTCGATGCGTCCCATTACGAGATGTCGGGGGAACGACTGAGCGCGGCGATTCCTCGCCGGATCAGCGCACCGGACCAGGCGGGAGGGAGTACAGCAGACGGACCGTTGCGCGATCGGCGGTGGATAGATCGCGCACGCGGACCTTCGGTGCCATGATGCTCGTCGGATCCTGCGTGTGATCGAGTCCGAGAAGATGACCGATCTCGTGCAGCGCCATTGCGCGCATCGCCTCTTCGTCCAACACCTCACCCTGATGGTGATGGACAGCGAGGATGATGTTCGCGTCGGTGATGAGCCAGTCATCATCGCGCGCCCACTTGGTACGTCCGCTGATTGGCTCGCTGAAGTGATCGATCCAGTTTACGTGCACTTCCGCGTCGGCAGAATCGTCGACGAAAACGAAGCCGAGAGGAAGTCCAACCCCCTGCCACTCCTCGAATGCCTCGCGAACACGATCGACGTAGCCCGGCATCCAGTCGTCGATCGCCGCACTCGGCTGAATCCAGACCGCGAGCGGGCGATCACCGCGATCCGGCCAACGTGCGAGCGACGAATCGCGTTGTTGGAGAATCTCGCTGATGTATGTGCCTGGCTCGTCGCGACGCAACCGGCGCCGCACGGCGGCGCGATCGGGTTCGTCGAGATCGTCGCGTGGAAAGAGCGCGCGACCAACGCTTCCCGCGGCGCTCTGTTCGCGCGACGCGGTGAGTGCGTGCGCAACCGCGACTTCGGGTGACCGCGTCTTCTTCACGGCACCTAACGCGCCGAGGCCGACGGCGAGATACAGAACGGTCAGGGACGCTCGCTTAGCACGCTTCATACGGATTGGCGAACGGCACCCAGCAACTGGGCGGCGAGGAAGGAATCGACGACAGAGAAGAACACATCTGGCGCCTCCCAGAAGGGCATGTGACCCGAGTGAGGCACCGACTCGCGTTGCGCACGAGGTAGCAGCGCCCCCAACTCCGCCGAAACGGCAACCGGCAGCGCGTCTTCCTCGCCGTGAATGACGAGTCTCGGTACTGAAAGGGCACGCAAACGACCGCGCCAATCGTAGCCATCGCGACGCAGGTGGGCCAGAACGGCTGCACCCGTGCCGCTACTCAGTTTCGGTGGCGCGAACGAGCTTGCGAGCTCAGCATGAGCGAACCACGCCGAAGAGACCGCGAGCGGTGAAAGCGCGAAGGCGACGAATCGTTCTTTGGCTGAGGGCAATGAATAGCGACGCGCTCAGCTAGCGCAGGAGGAGGGTACGACAGTAGCGCACGGCGGGTGAGAGACCGCGCGCATGTGAGGGGGATCACGTTCTGGCGAGTAAATACCCCCGGAACCGAAAAATGGTAAGAGGGAACATCAGAATATTTTGGGCGAGGAAAAGGGCTCGAGGAGGCCGCGAACACCAAGGAGCGACCAACGGGCGCGCGACGCTGGCAGTGGGAACGCCTGCTTGCAGGGCAGGTAAAAAACGCCCGTCGCCGGTACTCAGGCGACGGGCATTTCACGTAACTCTCAACCCACTGAACCCCTTCATGATCATCCCGGTTTCAAAGCTCTTCTCCGCCGGATGAATCTGACTTGAGTGCCGTCAGGTGCGAGACACCTCACGACATCAGGCTACGGACGACGAACCACACATTCGCGGGCCGCTCGGCCAGACGGCGCACGTACCACGGAAACCAGTGCGAGCCGTAGCTGATGAGAACGCGAACCGGGACGCCGTTCGTCGGAAGCGCTCGCTGTGCTGCGATCTGGATGCCGTACAGCATGTGCACTTCCCAGGTACCGCGGGGCACTTTCTTCGACTGGGCATGGCCACGAATGCGCTCGACCAGCGCGAGGTCGTGTGTCCCGAACACCTGAACGCAATCCGGAGACGCCGCGTCCAGCATTCGCGTCGCGAGTGTGAAATACCCGGCATCGGTATCGGATTTCTTGGGAAACGCGACTTCCGCAGGCTCGCGGTAGGCCCCTTTGACGAGTCGTACCGAGCCGCCGACAGCGAGCAATGACTCGAGATCGTTAGGCGTGCGCCGCAGGTACGCCTGGAGGCAGACGCCGATCTTCGGGTGCTCGGTTCGCACACTACGATAGAGGTCGAGCGTGGCGTCGACATAGTGCGACTCCTCCATGTCGATCCAGAGCATGTTGCCGTTGGTCTCGGCGCGAACGACGAGCGCTCGCACCGAGTCGGCGCACAATGCCGGATCGACGTCGAGGCCGAGGTGGGTGAGCTTCACCGAGACGTGCGTGGGGAGCCGGCGCGCGGCGATGTCGTCGAGAACCTTGATGTAGTGGCGCCGGACCTCTTCCGCTTCGGCTCGCGTGCTCACGCGCTCACCGAGCGCCGTGACGACAGATCCGACGCCGGCGGCACCGAAGGATGCCGCGGCGTCGAGCGCGGCGCCGACGTCCTCGCCGGGCATGAAGCGCCGAACGGCGCGACGAGCGAAGGATCGCCGGCGGAATTGTTCGGCGAGCCACGTACTGCGCGAAGCGCGCAGGAGAACGGTGCGGGCAATTGACATGGGCCGTAGTCTGCGTCAGAAGACCGCACTTCGTCCAGCGCCTTGCTTTTCTCGAAGCACTCGCAACGCCCAGACCGCGTGCGCCTGGACGACTGGCTCGGGATCGGAGCATGCCTTCTCGAGCACCGGTACGTCTTCGGTGGTGCCGACGCTCGCGAGCACGACGGCGGCATTGCGTTTCAGGCCTCGCAGCTTGGCTCGTTTCATGGGCGAGCCCGCGAAGCCCGCGCGAAACTCGGCGTCGCTCATCGCGAGGAGCTCTCGCGCGAGGGTGCGAGCGTCCTTGCCGCCTAACGCCGCCCGTGGCGCAAAGGGAGACGGTTCGGGGAGCGATCGCGCGAATCGTTCATTCCAGGGGCAGACGTCCTGGCAGATGTCGCACCCATAGATCAAGTCTCCCATCGCCCCGCGAAGGTCGAGCGGTATGTCTCCTCTGAGCTCGATCGTTAGATATGAGATACAGCGGGTCGCATCGAGCACGCGCGGCTCGACGAGCGCTCCGGTCGGGCAGGCCTCGAGACAGCGCGTGCAGGTGCCACACCGGTCGGCCTCGAAGGGCGCGTCTGGCGCAAGCTCGATGCCGACGAGCAGCACGCCAAGAAAGAAGAACGAGCCTAACGCGGGATGGATGAGGTTCGTGTTCTTTCCGAACCAACCGAGGCCCGCGCGGCGCGCGATGTCACGCTCGAGGACGGGACCGGTATCGACGTACGGCTTGCCGAGGACGTGCTGATCGACCTGGTCGTCGAGCCAGGCATGCAGCGCCGTGAGACGGTCGTGCATGACATCGTGATAATCGTCGCCTCGTGCGTAACGAGCGACGGGTCCCGAAGGCTCACGTCCACCGTAGTTCATCGCGACGACGATCGCCGATTGGGCGCCGGGCGCGGGGAGGCGCGAATCGCGGCGCTTGTCGCGGCCGCACGGCAGATACGCCATCGTGCCCGCAAAGCCGCGCGCGAGCCATTCGTCGAATGCATCGGCGGTTTCGGCGGGGCCAAGCACACAAATCCCGACGAGATCGAAGCCCAGGCCGAATGCCTGCGCTTTTATTCTGGCCTCGAGCGAGACTGGGCCGTCGACCTTCATTTGCGCACGGCCCAGCGTGCGTAGCGCGCGACGTCGTCGGCCGGCGGCACGATATCCGGGTCGCCGTACGCCGTCAGCATGCGCCAGCGCACGTACTGTCGATCGGGAAGGGGCAAAAACGGGGCGCGCCGAAGCCAGCGCCGACGCCGGAAGCGCCACGCGACACGAAGGAGCGCCGCCGCGAGCCGCGGATCGCGCAGCGCGCGGAGTGCCAGCGAGAGAACGAGCCGAGACCAGCGCTTCCGAGGAGCGAGCCGTGGGGATTGCACGCTCGAAAGGTAATCGACGAGCATTGCCGATCGACGCGCTGCGTCATCATGAGAGCGCGGCTACGTCACTCGACGGATGGGGACTGCAGGCAATGCGAGAGAGTTTCCTGACAATGTTCAACTACAGTGCGGGCGAGGCAGTCAACGACGCGCATTCGCGCCTGAATCCGACGTGCGTGCGCCGTGTGGTGCCGGTGCGCAGTCTGGCGGACGCGCGTGCCGCCATCGCAGGGGCAGTACCTAACGAATCCATCTGCATTGCCGGCGCACGTCATGCGATGGGAGGTCAGCAGTTTGTGGAGGATGGCATCCTGCTCGATACATGCGCGTTCGATCGCGTGCTCTCTCTCGATGTCGAGCGCGGCTTGGTCGAAGTGGAGACGGGGATTCGATGGCCGGCGTTGATTCGACAGCTTGGCGTACTGCAACGCGGCCGTAAGGATCGCGGGACGATTCGGCAGAAGCAGACGGGGGCGGACCAATTGAGCATCGGTGGCGCGTTGTCGGCGAACATCCATGGCCGCGGCCTAACGATGAAACCGGTCATTGACGATGTGGAATCGTTCACGCTGCTCGACGCGAATGGTGAGCTGCACCGGTGCTCGCGAACCGAAAATCGGGAGCTGTTTCGGCTGGCGATTGGCGGCTACGGTCTGTTCGGGTTCATCGCGACAGCGACGCTCCGCCTCGTCCGCCGGCGTCGGCTGCGCCGAGACGTTGCGCTTGCGACATCGGGCGACCTCGTGCACGCGTTCGCCGAGCGAATCGCCGCGGGCGCGCTGTATGGCGACTTCCAGTTCGCCATCGATCCACGCTCGCCGGACTTCCTTCATCGCGGCATTCTGTCGACGTACACGCCAGTTGCCGCCGCGACGCGTGGCGCCGAACCGGCGCCGGTACTCACCGCCGATCAGTGGGGCGAATTGCTCGTTCTCGCGCACGTCGACAAGTCGCGCGCGTTCGAGCTGTATGCGGCGCACTATCTCGCGACATCGGGACAGGAATACTGGTCCGACCTCCATCAACTCTCGATCTACCTCGACGACTATCACCGCGCGATCGACCCGTGCCTGACGGCCCACGGATATCGCGACGGCGGCACGGAAGTGATCACGGAGCTATTCGTGCCGATTGGTCGGCTCGCGGAGTTCCTCGGCAATGCGAGCGAAGACCTCCGTCGCAATGACGTCGACGTGATTTACGGAACGATCCGGCTCATCGAGCCGGACGATGAGAGTTTTCTACCGTGGGCGCGCCAACGCTCGGCCTGTGTGATCGTCAACGTGCATACGCCGCACTCGGCCGCCGGTCTCGCGCACTCAGCCGAAGCCCTTCGTCGGCTGATCGATCTCGCCATCGCGCAGAACGGCAGCTACTACCTCACGTACCATCGTCACGCGCGCCACGACCAGGTGCTCCGATGTCATCCGTCGTTGCGCGCGATGCTACGGAGGAAGCGCGAGTACGATCCGGACGAGCGATTTCAGAGCGAATGGTATCGTTGGTACCGCGAACTGCTCCGCGTCTGATCACGCAGCGGCGGTCTTGTGCGCGGGCGCGAAGAACGACGTGCCGTCGAGACCGGCGGGCGCGTCGATGCCGAGTGCGGCGAGCGCGCTCGGCATGACGTCTACGGTTCGGCGTGGTGCGAGGGCCGGTGGACGGTTGACGACGAGCGGCACGAGCATGTGCTCGCGATGGAGCGCGCCGTGCGAGCTCACGTGCGGAATCGGCTCGTAGCGGGCACGGAAATCCCAGTCGCGCGCCGCGGAGAGGATGATGTCGCCCGCTCGCGGCGCGCCCGCGATCGTCGCGATCTGCACGATGCCGTCGGGATAGTCGGTATCGATCGTCGTCTCGTACGCGCCATGCGCGTCGAGCTTCCGGAGATCGGCGCCGATGCCGAGGGGATCGCCAGTCAGGCGCCGATAGCTGAAGCGCGCTCCGTCGGTTGCGATGATCGCCGAGCCGCGCGTCCGCGAGCGAACCTCGCAGCCATGGCCGTCGTTAGGCAACAGGAGCAGGTCAACCGAGGGACGATCGAGCAGCGTTTGCGCGAGTGGCTCCCATCGCGAGCGGAGCGCACTCCAGAAGGGGCGATGCCGCTGCTCGAGCTCGACGTACACGTGCGCCATTGCGTTGCCGCTCACCATCACCGCGGCTTGCGGAGCGAGCGTGAAAATCCAAGGATGTGCCATCACACGGAGGCCCTGCGCCGCGATGCCGCGCTCGAGATCGTCGTGCGCGCGAACGGGCGAATGACCGTGGTCGCTGGTGATCCAGACGTGCGTGTCGTCCCAGTATCCGAGCTGCTCGGCGTCATGCCGAATACGCGCGACGAGCTCGTCGACGATGCCGATCGCATCGCCGACAATCGGCGCGTCGTGTCCCTGGGCGTGCGACGTCTTGTCGATCCCCGTCAGCGCCGCAAAGACGAAATCCGGCCGCTCATCGCGCACACGCCTAACGACCTCCTCGACGATGTCGCGATCGAAGTCGAGCCAGCCGCGCACGTTCCCCGTGAAATGGGTGCGCGCGACGCGCGCGGCCGAGCGCAGGGCGCGCAGGCTCTGGACCCCGAACGTCGCGACGCGCCCGCTGGGCGCGAGACCGCGGTTGATGACACTCAGTGCGCCGACGCTTCGTTCCGAAAGCTCGAACACCGTCGGCGCGGTGGGGTCGATGTCGGCGTCGACGCGCCGCATCTGGTGGCCCACGTAGCTGCGCGAGAACGTCGGAAACGAGCACGTGGCGCGACTCCGATCGAACCAGCGCAGACCGGGAAGACCAACCGTGCCCGGATAACGGCCCATGAGAAAAGGCGCGTAGGCCGGACCGGTGACGGACGGGAAGCACGAGGTGATCGTGAAGAAGCCACCGTCATCGCGGAGCCCGGAGATCGCGGGCGCAGCGGGCGCGGAACCCGGCGCGCGCTCGAGCGCTGCACCGAGCGTATCGGGGCGCACGCCGTCAGCGATGATGATGATGACAGGCACGTCTATTCCCGTAGGGGTCAGATGGCTCGAGGAGTCGGCGAGTCAGCTTTACGCAAAGCACGCACCGAACGCCACTCGCATCTTGCTGGCGAACGCCCCCCCGAGCCCGATAGACTTGTGCGGCATCGTCACCGAGGCGCGGACCTTGGTTGCGCTCGCCATGTCACATCAACGTTGAATGCCTTCCAGAAACAAGAATAACGGGGGGGATGGTCGGGAAGATCGCCGTCGGAAGCCGCGAGCGGGGCGGCGGTCGCCGCGCACCGCTACCGGCAAGCGGTCCGATCCACAACTCCTCGCCGAAGCGGCGCTCGAGGCGCAAGAGTATCTCCGCGAGCGGACCGAGGCGGGGCATCGCGCCGCTGGCCGCACTCCCCCTTCGGAACGAACGGCGGCACGCGCATCGGGCGCGACGCGCATCATCGATGATTCCATTCGCAGCTTCGTCGGCCCCGTCACGGAGGACGAGAAGCTGCTGCAGGCGCCGAGCGAGGCGGCGGATTTCACGAGAACGGACCCGTGGCGCGTCCTCCGCATCATGGGCGAGTTCATCGAGGGATTCGACAACCTTGCGACGGTGACGAAGGGCGTCACGATCTTTGGATCGGCGCGCACGCACCCAGACGATCCGCAGTATCAGGCGGCGGAGGAAACGGCGCGGCTCCTGGCGGAGCAGGGATTCGCGATCATCACCGGCGCGGGCCCCGGGATCATGGAGGCGGCGAACAAGGGCGCGCGCATCGCCGGCGGCCGCTCGATCGGTTGCAACATCGAGCTGCCCTTCGAGCAGGGCGCGAATCCGTACGTCGACACCCTGATCAACTTCCGCTACTTCTTCGTGCGGAAGACGATGTTCATCAAGTACTCAAACGCGTTCATCATCTTCCCCGGCGGGTTCGGGACGCTGGACGAAGCGTTCGAGGCGCTGACGCTGATTCAGACGGGAAAAATCTATCAATTCCCGGTGATCATGTTCGGGCGCCATTACTGGGCGGGGTTGATTCGCTGGCTGCAGTCGCGCGTGCTCGGCGAGGGCAAGATTTCGCCCGGCGATCTCAATCTGATTCTCCTCACCGACGATCCACAGGAAGCCTGCTCGGCCGTCGTCGAAGCGTACGAGTCACAGCAACGCGCGATCCGTCCGCGGGAAGCGGCGACAAAGGCGGCGCGTAGCACCGATCGGGACATTTAGCAAGTTTCAATTGGCGAGCGAGCCATGGCGAGAAAGAAGGACGACAGTTCAGCGCGAGGCAATGGCCGCGAGCGCGGCGGCTTCAAGGCCTCCCGGCACGGCACGGCCAAGCGTGAACGCGCGTCGGCCGCGGGACCCAAGGCGGTGCAGAAACGCGCGGCCGAGGAACGCGAGCGCTCGGGCGAACGCCACACCGCGCACGAGACGAGCCGGTTCCTGCGCGGCGACCGGATCGATCCGCGGCGCATCGACGGAAGCGAGCGCGTCGCCGATCTGATCGACGGGACCTTTCTCGCATACAACGCGGCGCGCCTGCGCGAGGGCTGTCAGCTCTTCACCCAGAAAATGCTCGATGCCGATGTCACGGTTGGGATGACGCTCACCGGTGCGTTGACACCGGCGGGATTGGGCATGGCGGCGGTGATTCCGCTCATCGAAAGCGGCTTCGTGGACTGGATCATCTCGACCGGCGCGAATCTGTATCACGACACGCATTTCGGTCTCGGCCTGGCGATGCATCGCGGGAACGCGCAGGAATCGGACGTCGTGCTGCGCGAGGAGGGCGTCGTTCGGATCTACGACATCTTCTTCGACTACGATGTGCTGCTTTCGACGGACGCATTTTTTCGCACGATCATCCAAGGGAAAGAGTTTCAGCGTTCGATGTCGAGCGCCGAGTTTCACAATCTCTGCGGCAAATACGTGCGCGAGCGCGAGAAGGCGTTAGGCATCGGCCAGAAGTCGCTGCTCTCGGCGGCGTATGCGGCCGGCGTGCCGATTTACACGTCGTCGCCCGGTGATTCATCGATCGGGATGAACATTGCGGCGCTCGCACTCGATGGGAATCGATGCATGATCGACCCGAATCTCGACGTCAACGAGACGGCGTCGATCGTGCTCGATGCCAAACGCGGCGGAAAGAAGGCTCGAGGCGGGCGCTCGGCGGTGCTGATCTGCGGCGGAGGCAGTCCGAAGAACTTCATGCTCCAGACCGAGCCACAAATTCAGGAGGTGCTCGGCATCGACGAGAAGGGGCACGACTACTTCCTGCAGATCACCGATGCGCGCCCCGACACGGGTGGTCTCTCGGGAGCGACGCCGGCCGAAGCAGTGAGTTGGGGGAAGATCGACCCCGATCGCCTCCCGGATGCTGTGGTGTGTTATCTGGATTCGACGGTTGCTCTGCCGCTACTCACGGCGTACGCCCACGCGCGCCACGCGCCCCGGCCACTCAAGCGCTTGTTCGCTCGTCGCGTGGAGATGCTCGATCGCCTAACGAAGGAGTATCGGCGCGCTGGTCACGGGCCGGCCGACGCGGAACACACGGAAGCAATGCTGCCGATGCATCGGTAGGGCAGGGGGCAGAGAGTAGAGGGCAGAGGGCAGAGGGCAGAGGGCAGAGAGTAGAGAGTAGAGAGTTGTGGGGCAGAGAGTTGTGGGCAGAGGTTCACGCTGCTCTCTACCCTCGACCCTCTTCGCTCGACCCTCGACCCTCGACCCTCGACCCTCTTCGCACCGCGCGCACGAAATTCATGCGCGCATACTCGCCTCCCGATGCAATCGCGACGGTTTCATCGCCACCCAGGAGACGGCGCAGAATCGCACGATCACTCCAGCCTGCGGCCTGTTTTGTCTTGATGGCAGCGATCGCGTCTTCGAGGTAGCTGATTTTCGCCGCCAGAGCGGCGACCGGATCGCGCACCGGGCCGCGGTGCGCGTCGAACACGCGCTCCGGCGAAAGAGCGAGCACCGCACGCAAGCTCTCGACGATCTGATACGGGTCCTCGTTCTCGTGCATGAGCGTTGCCCGAACGCCGAGCCAGAGATCGCCGGAGAACACGGTGGCGCGCGCCGGATCCCAGATGATCTGATGATCTGCGCTGTGACCGGGCGTGTGGACGAACTCGAGCGGCACTTCGGAGACGAATGCTCGCGGCGCCGATGTCAGACGCGGCGTTGTTCCCCAGACCGCGCGCCGATAGAGACGAATCGCCGCCGAATCGCGAAGACGATCGAGGGTAAGCGCGTGCATCGCGAGAGGAATGCCCCGTCCTGCCAGGAGCTCCGCGTTGCCCGCGTGATCCTCGTGGTAGTGTGTGAGCATGGCGCCGATGATCGGCCGCTCATCGAGAAATTCGGCCAGCGCCCGCTGCGCAAGCGGGAATCCGCTGTCCACGAGAACGCCATGGACGAGGTAGGCGCTGACGTCCATTCCCGCGAGCCGGCTACCCCAACTCGCGAGGCGGATGCGTTCCACGTCGCCAAAGCGCTCGATCTCGATCATCCGTCGAAGCTAGCCGGAGAATAGCGACGCCGGCGCGGCGCAGGACGACGGGTCCGTCATTTGCGGAAGTGTCTGGCCAGGCGTACGTTGCGGTGAGGCGCCCGGCCTGATGGTCGGGCGCTCCATTTTGTTGTACTGGACCCGACACGCACATGATCGAGGCACTCAAGCAGAAGCTTGGCGAGGAAGTGGAGAAGTTGCAGTACGAGCTCAACGTCACCCTGCCGGGGGAGATTCGGCGCGCAGTGGAGCTTGGCGACCTGCGCGAGAATTCGGAGTACAAAGCGGCGCTCGAGCGACAGCAGTTCGTACAGGCGCGACTCGGTCAGCTTCGCCAGCGGTTGAGTAAGCTCTCGCAGATCGATCCGTCGCAGATTCCGAAGGATCGAGTCGGGCTCGGCTCCAGGGTGATCGTCGAGGATCAGCGGACGAAGACGCGGGAGACGTACTATCTCGTCTTCGGCGATGCGCTCGAATTCGAGGAAGGCCACGTCACGATGGCGTCGCCGATTGGGCGTGCACTGCTGGGAAAGGCGGTCGGCGAAGTGACGCAGCTGCGGCTGCCGACGGTGGTGCGAACGCTCAAGGTCGTGAATCTCACGACCATCCATCAGGCGACGCCGAATGATCTGTGATCGTGATTGGTGATTGGTGATTGGTGGTTACCAATGACCAACAGCCAACGACCGATCCGTCGACTAGCTCATCGCGAGCGGCGGCGGCTGAGCGTAAAAGCCCACGGCACGACTCTGTGTTCACCATCGCCAAGCGCCACGCCGGTGGTGCTGATGGCGGCGGCCGTGGGTCGCAGCCGCACGGACGAGAGGACGAGATACTGCGCGCCAAAGTGCGCGGTCAATGTGCGCAGCGCGTTGGCGTCGACATCGAGTGAGCGCGGCTCGAGGTATTCGGCTGCGGTGAACGTGGTAATGGGAACCGCGTGTCGCCCGGTGTAGAGATACACCACGCCCTCGTCGTGGTCCGTCGCGATCACGGCGCTCGTATCCGTTTGCGAACGAATCCATTCCAGTTTCGGCGCGATCCAGCGCCCGCTCAAGTCTTCCGTGGTCGCCCACCAGCGCCGTTGGTAGCCGCGCACGTTGTACCCGATGAGGCCAGCGACGAGGACGAAGGCCGCGATCCCTCCGGCCAGGCGCATCGCAAGGCGCATCTTTGGTCGATTCCATGCAACGGTAGGCAATCGGCTCTCGAGCAGCGTCTGCGCGCCTAACGCGAGCACCAGCATGATCAACACCCATATGCCGAGCAGGAAACGAACCGGCGCGAAGGGCCAGATGGCGACGATCGCGAGGTAGCCGGCAATGAAGCCGAGCGTGACCGGTGCTCGCCGACTCAACCTCGCAACGCCTGGAATCGCGAACAGCAGCACGCAGATCGACGCGATAACGTCGGGCAGCGGATTCGTCGGCGGACGAAATCGGTGCGCGATGTGGCCGAACATGTCGGGAAGATTGCGGCGCAACGTCTCGAGCACGATTCCGGGGCCGCCGTCTCTGATGCCATCTTCAAACCATGCGAAGTACGAGCCATAGTCTCCGCGCATCAATGGCGGGAAGGCGTCGTGCGCCGAGACCCAGAGCAACCATGGCAACACCACGATCGTTGCCGCGGCGACAGTCAGCGCGCTCTCGCGCCACCGTCGGCGGATTGCGTAGACGAGCGCCACCGCGCCAACCAGCGCGATCGCCTGGGACCGGACGAGGAAAAGCAGACCCGCGCCTACGCCGAGCCAGAGCGCTCCGCGTGGATCGGGTCGGTCTTCATTGACTCTACGCTCGGCCCACAGGAGGAACGGCAGCACGAGCGCGAGGAACATCATTTCCGAGAGCAGCATGCTGCTCAGGTAGAGCGTGGGCGTCGTCGCGGTTCCGGCGACGGTGGCAGCGACGGCGAAGCCAATGCTCAGAGCAAGACGCTCGCGCGCGAGTTTGTACGCAAATGCCGCGACGACCCCGAGAAAGAGCGCATTCGCAACTTTGAATAGAACGAGATTCGACGGAAACGACGGCCCGATCCGCCACAGCGCCGCGAGAAGAAGTGGATAGCCAGGCGGGTAATGCGTCGCGAACGGCGCGCCCGGCAGGTTGAGATTCCGGTACCCATGTCCTGTGGCGAGCGACTTCCCGAGAATGACGTAAAACGCGTCGTCGTAGAAACCACCTATCGGCAACGTGTCGACGGCGTACAACCCGGCGGCGACGGCAATCGCCGCGACGACGAGCGGAAGGTGTGACTCCGAGAAGCGCCAGCGCACGCGCGACTCGGTCGTGGCCGACTCGTTGGGCGGTACATCGAGGGCGGGAAGAGACATCGATACCAGGGAGAGGCTCCGCCTCTCGACGCCTGTCTTGCCCGATAGGCAACCTACGGCTCGATGGTGAAGACGCGCCCTACGTCCCGAGCGTAGGCCTCGATCGCCTTCGCGATATCTCGGTCATTCCAGCCGAGCAGCTCCCCCACACCGCGAGCGACGCGCTCGCCGCTGGCCGTTCCATGATCGCGCGTCTCGAATGCGAGATGCGTGCGGCGAAGCAGGAGGTCGGCGAGCGTGTACGCCATCTCGTGTCGCACTCCGTAACGCATTTCGCCGATCGTGTATGGCAAGCCAGCGAGGCGCTCCGAGCCGCCGGGCGCGGCGATCTCGTCGGCGACAGCGGACCAACGACTGCCATACGAATGCACGAGATGATTCGCCAGCTCGTTATCGGCGGTCGCACGCTCCGCGGCCGCGATTGCTTCGTCGATGTAGGCGAGATCGCCACCCGGGAGCCGAGCGTTCTTCGTCGGTGGACGGCGCGTGACGCCCTTGCCCAAGCGTTCGGCGACGACATCCACGACTTCGGCGGCCATGATGCGGTACGTCGTCAGCTTGCCGCCGGTGATGCTGACGACGCCGTTCGCGCTGCTCGAGATCGCATGTTCGCGGGAGGCATCGCTCGGATCGGCCTTTTCGGCACCCGTGGCAATCAGCGGTCGAATGCCTGCCCAGGCGCTCATGACGTCGGCATTCGTCAGGCGTGCGGCGGGAAAGAAGGCGTTCGCCGCCTCGAGGAGATAGGCGACATCTCGCTCGCTGGCGCGGACTTCATCCGGGTGGGCGTCGGTGAACGTGTCCGTCGTGCCGATAACCGTTAGGCGACCAGACGGCAAAATGAACATGACCCGTCCGTCGTTAGGCGCGAGCAGTGTCAGCGCGCCATGGTTACCGACGCGCTCGCGGCCGACGGCGACGTGTACGCCCTTGCTGCCGCGCACCTCGGTGCGTCGTGGAGGGCGCTCCTCACCGAGATGGTGCAACTCGTCGCTCCACGGGCCCGTCGCATTGACGACGACCTTGGCGCGCACGTCCAGGTGCGTGTCGCCGATCGTGTCGTGCACCCGGGCGCCTCGCTGCGCTTCGGTGTGGACGAGCAATTCGGTGACGCGCGCGTGGTTGAGGACGACGGCACCCGCTTCGCGGGCGCCGATGGCATTGGCGAGCGTTAGGCGCGTGTCGTTCGTGGAGGCGTCGAAATAGCGCGCACCGCCGAGGAGCCCGTCGCGCCTCAGTGTTGGCTCGCGCGCCGCGATCTGACGGATACTGAGGCGACGATGCGAGCCGACGTTACGAAAGAGGGCCAGTGCATCGTACAGCGTGAGACCGGCGTTGAGCTTCCATTGCGGCACTCGCGCTCCGGCGTATACGGGCCAGAGGAATTCGAGTGGTCGGACGAGGTGAGGGGCCAGGCGCAGGAGTCGACGACGCTCGCCGCTGGCTTCGAAGACGAGATGGAGCAACCCATGCTCGAGATATCGCAGTCCGCCGTGCACGAGCCTCGACGAGCGGCTCGACGTGCCGCTTGCGAAATCGTCTTTTTCCACGAGCGCGACACGGAGGCTACGCAGTGCAGCGTCGCGCGCGATGCCGCATCCGGTGATGCCGCCACCAACGACGAGGAGATCGAATTCATCCCGCGCGAGCGCCGCGAGCTGCTGGCGTCGCGCTTCCGTCGGCGACAGCTCGCGCGAGGCGGTGACAGTCGTCAGATCGTCCTCCGGGTCAGCGGGCTACGTCGAGCGGGCGCATCATCACGAAGCTACCAGAGCCTAGTGACATCTTCCAACGACACCTAACTTCCCAGCATGGCAACGCTCGGAACGAACGGACGCCGCGTCGCGGTCGTGGCCGGTGTGCGCACGCCGTTCGCGAAGGCAGGCACGGCGCTCAAGGATTTCACCGCGATCGAGCTCGGGAAGTTCGCCGTCGCGGAGCTCATCCAGCGCACAAACCTCGACGGGAAGAACGTCGACGCGGTGGTGTATGGGACGGTCGTGCCGTCGGTGATCGCACCGAACATCGCGCGTGAAATCGCGCTCATGCCGATGCTGCCGAAGGGCACCGAAGCGTATTCCGTGAGCCGGGCCTGCGCGTCGGCAAACCAGGCGATCACCGACGCCGCCGATCAGATCGTGCTCGGCCATCACGACGTCGTCATCGCGGGCGGCGCGGAATCGCTGTCGAACGTCCCGATTCTGCACTCGCGCGGGATGTCGGAGAAGCTCGTGGCGCTCAATCGCGCGAAGAGTCCCGCGCAAAAACTCAAGATCCTCGGTTCGTTCCGGCCGAAGGACCTCGTCCCGATCACGCCGGCGATCGCGGAACCGACGACCGGCGAGTCGATGGGCGAGTCGGCCGAGAAGATGGCGAAGATCAACCACATCACTCGTGAGGCGCAGGACGAGTTCGCGCTGCGGTCACACGAGCTTGCCGCGGCGGGAACGCGCGACTGCCGCCTAACGGCTGAGATCGTGCCGGCGTACGTGCCGCCGAAATTCGAGAAAGTGCTCATCTCGGACAACGGCATTCGCAGCGACTCGTCGCTCGAGCAGCTCGCGGCGCTCAAACCCGTCTTCGATCGCAGATACGGGACGGTGACCGCGGGCAACTCGTCGCCGCTCACCGACGGCGCGAGCGCGGTTCTCCTCATGAGCGTCGAGCGAGCAAAGTCGTTAGGTTACGAGCCGCTCGCGTATATACGATCCTACGCGTACGCGGCACTGGATCCTGGCGAGCAGTTGCTCATGGGGCCGGTGCTCGCGGCACCTGTCGCCCTGAAGCGGGCCGGCCTGACGCTGGCCGACATGGACCTGGTCGAGATGCACGAGGCGTTCGCGGCCCAGGTGCTGAGCAATCTGAAGGGATTCGTGTCGTCGGACTGGGCTCGGCGCGCCGGCTTCACGACGCCGGTTGGCGAAGTCGATCCGGACCGACTGAACGTGATGGGCGGCTCGATCTCGATCGGTCACCCATTCGGCGCCACCGGAGGCCGCATCCTAACGACGCTCGTCGATGAGCTGCGACGTCGCGACGGGCAGTTCGGCCTCATGACGGTGTGCGCGGCCGGCGGGATGGGACACGCGATGGTCGTGGAGCGGAAATAGAGCATGCCATCGCTGACCGTTACGCGCGATTCCAACGTCGCCGTCCTCTCACTCGACGTCCCGGACGCACCCGTCAATACGCTCAGCCTGGCGCTTGCCGAGGAGTTGCGGAAGGTGTTCGATGATCTCGAGCGCGATTCGTCGGTTGGCGCCGCCGTACTGATCTCGGGGAAGAGTGACAACTTCATTGCCGGCGCGGATATCGAGCAGTTTCTCGAATTCAAAACCGCAGAAGAGGCCGAGCAGGCGAGCTACACTGGTCAGAAGCTGCTCTCGCGCCTCGAGCGTCTGCGTGTTCCCGTCGTCGCCGCGATCCACGGCGCGTGTCTTGGCGGAGGCCTCGAGACCGCTCTTGCCTGCGCGTGGCGTATCGCTACCGAGCATCCGAAGACGGTGCTGGGTCTCCCCGAAGTGCAGCTGGGGCTCATCCCTGGCACGGGCGGCACGCAGAGGCTGCCGCGTCACATCGGCCTGCCTAACGCGCTCGACATGATTCTGCGCGGCCGCAATATCCGCCCGAAGAAAGCGCTCCAGATGGGCCTCGTCGACGACGTGGTCCATCCGGCCATCCTGCGCGACGTCGCGGTGCAGCGCGCACGGGAGCTTGCGGCGGGCACGCGTCAACGATCGCTGGGTCGTAGCGATCGCGGCGCTGAAGGGTTGCTCATCGAGCGCAATCGTCTCGGGCGATCGCTGGTGTTCAAGAAGGCGCGCCAGAGCGTGATGGCGCAGACGCACGGGCAATATCCGGCGCCCCTTGCCGCACTCGACGTCGTCCGCATCGGCTACGAGCGCGGCATCGACGCCGGTTTCCGGGAAGAGTCGCACCGCTTTGGCGAGCTGGCGATGACGGACGTTTCGCGTCAACTCATCTTTCTCTTTTTCGCGACGAACTCGCTGAAAAAGGACACCGGCGTCGCGGCGCCGGTCCCGACCGCTCATGTCGTGGACAAGCTCGGCGTGCTCGGCGCCGGCTTCATGGGCGCGGGCATCACCTCCGTTGCTGTCCAGCAAGGGACGCTCGTCAGGCTCAAGGACACCGATACCGCGCGCATCGGCAAGGGACTCGCCGCCGTGCGCGAGGTCGTGCGCGAGCGGTACACGAAGCGTCAGATCACCCGCCAGCAATTCGACGACATGATGGCGCTGACGGGCGGAACGACGGAATACACGGGCTTCGGCAACGTCGATCTCGTCATCGAGGCGGTGTTCGAGGATCTCGATCTCAAACATCGCGTCCTGCGCGAGGTCGAGCCGCTCATGCCCGCCGACGCGATCTACGCGTCGAACACGAGCACGATTCCGATCAGTCGCATCGCCGAGGCCTCGAAACGCCCCGAGCACGTGCTCGGAATGCACTTCTTTTCGCCCGTGCCGAAGATGCCGCTCCTCGAGGTGATCGCAACATCACGCACGACGAAAGAGGCGACGGTGACCGCGGTCGCCTACGGCAAGCAACTCGGGAAGACAGTGATCGTGGTCAACGATGGTCCCGGGTTCTACACGACGCGTACCCTCTCGGCCTACATGAACGAGGCGGGACGGCTACTCGACGAGGGCGCGGCAATCGACGCCATCGACAAGGCGCTCGTCGACTTCGGTTTTCCTGTCGGGCCAATCACGCTCCTCGACGAAGTCGGAATCGACGTGGGCGGAAAGGTCGGTCTCGTGCTCGCGGACGCGTTGGGCATTCGCATGACTCCTTCGGAGGCCATGCGACGCGTCGTCACCGCTGGCCGCATGGGACGAAAGGGACGCTCGGGCTTCTATAAGTACGACGACAAGGGAAAGAAGGGCGAGGTCGACAATTCGATCTATCAGATCATCGGCGCCGGCGCACGAGCGAGCGCCGGCCAGCATGTGACCATTCCGCCCGACGAAATCGTTCGTCGCTGCGTCCTCGCGATGGTGAACGAAGCGGCGCTCTGCCTTCAGGAAGGCATTCTTCGCAATGTGCGAGATGGCGACGTCGGCGCCGTGTTCGGAATTGGATTCCCGCCATTCCGCGGTGGGCCGTTCAGATATGTTGATACTCTTGGCGCCGCGACGATCGTGCGACAACTTCAAGAGTTGAACAACCGCTATCCTCCGCGCTTCGTGCCGGCAGACGTGCTCGTCGAACTGTCAAAGACGAGCGGGGCGTTCTATCCAACCGAAGGGCGGCCTGTAGCGTAAGAGGGGATAGGGGCTGGGGGCGTAGGGCTAAGCAATCGCAGCCCCTCGCCCCTTGTCCCTAGCCCCTAACTCCTCAGTCGTGTGACCCCCTCTTCCCCCCCAAGGTCTGTCTCTATGGATCGTAGCTCGGACGCGCAGATAGTCGAACGCGTGCTCCGGGGAGAGGCCGAGCTCTATGCCGAGCTCGTGGAGCGATATCGCGATCGGTACGCACGATATGCGCTGCACATGCTTGGCAACCGCGAGGATGCGGAGGAAGCGCTGCAGGATGCGTTCACCCGCGCCTACAGGTCGCTCGCCCGATGCGAGGATCCTGAACGATTTGGCGCGTGGCTGTTTCGCATTTTGGTAAATCGGTGCCGTACGGTTGGCGCCCGACGTGGTCGCCGCTCGCGCACCTTCGTCAGCGACGACCTCGCGCTCCACGAAGCGGCGGAAGAGCATCCCGCCGAGCGAAGCGCCTGGCGTGAGGAGATCGAGCGCGCCTTGAGCCAGCTGCGACCCGAACAGCGGGAAGCATTTCTGCTGAAGTACGTGGAGGAGCTGGGCTACGACGAGATGTCGCGACTGACGGGCGCTGGCGTATCCGCGCTCAAGATGCGGGTGATGCGGGCGTGCGACCGGTTACGCGAACTATTGAGTGACGTACGGAGCGATCGCGAGGTACGTGAGGAGCGCGGACGTCCTGAGGTGAATGATGCGAGGCAAGCCTGAAAACTGGATCCAGCGAGTCGTGGCGGAGCTGCGGCAGCCGGCGCGATTCGATGAAGAATTCGATCGACGCGTCATGACGGCAATTCGTGCCATGCCGCGACATCGCTATCGTGCCTGGACGCGCGCACTTCGTCCCCGAACGATCACCGTCAGCCCGCTGGTTTCCGGGATTGCCGCGGCACTGCTGCTCGCGCTGACGCTTTCGGTTGGCCACGCTATCGGAACGCTGCGCGCCTCGAGGGCCGCCGGAAGTCGGCTGGACGTGAGCGTTGATCGCTCGGGCAGTTCTCACGTAACGCCGCGGCGTGCGGTGCAATTCGTTCTTGTAGCGCCCACGGCGCGCAAGGTTCAGGTCGTTGGTGACTTCAATGATTGGGACACGACACACCCGGAGTTCAGTGCCCAACATCGAGGCGGCGGCGTGTGGTCCGTGACGGCCGCCGTTCCCGAGGGACATCACCGCTATTCCTTCGTCGTCGACGACAGCCTTTGGGTCGCGGACCCGACTGCGCCGCGCGCGCTCGATGACGACTTCGGGGTGCCCAACTCCGCGCTCGTCGTTGGAGGGGGAGACCTGACTCGGTGAGCTGGCCAGCGCGCGCCGGCAGCTTTGTGGTCGCCGCGTGCTGCGTCGTCCTGTTGGTCGCCCGCAGAGCTCCGGCGCAGCAACGCAGTGCTGATGTGCGTCTCTCGCGACTCGACTCGTCCACGCGCGTCGCCGTGGGCGCATTCGTCGACTCGGCGCGTAAGGTACGCCTGCCTACCGAGCCACTCGTCGACAAAGCACTCGAGGGCTCGCAGAAGGGTGCGGACGACGATCGAATCGTCACCGCCGTGCGCGGGCTCTTCGCCGAACTGCGTACCGCGAAAGGCGCCCTCGGCGCCGGTGCGAGCACCGATGAAATCAACGCGGGCGCAAACGCATTGCACGCCGGCTTGCCAATGACCAATCTTGCCCAACTGCGTGCCGCTTCGCAGCGCGCCGGGCGTGCGCGAGTCACATTGCCGCTCACGGTAGCGACGGACCTCGTCGCCCGCGGCGTGCCGGTGGGTGTTGCATCGGACGTGGTGCTCTCGCTCGCGAAGGCGGGACTTCGCGATGCCGACTTTACGATGTTCCAGCGGAATGTGAGGCTCGATATCGAGCGCGGAGCCGATGCAGCGACCGCGGCGCAGACGCGCGCTCGCGGCGCCGTCCTGCACGGGGGACGCGCGACATAGTGTGGCGCGTTGAGCGTGGCGGGTAGCGAGGCTACACTTCCTGTCTCCGATAGCCTCACGAGTCAATACGTGCGACACTCCCCCGCATCGCTCGGGACGACGAAAAAGGCACTCCTCTGGCTGTTAATCGTCGCCGCGTGCGCGCAGGCCTCCTCGCCCCCTAGCACGGCGCCATCCCGGAGCCGCTATCCGGGCAATCTCGCGCTCGCGAAACCGCTCACGCGCGCCGAGCGCACGAAGTTCACCGAGACGTCCTCCTACGCCGACGTCGTTCAATTTCTCGATTCACTTCGGCTGCTCGGCGCGAAAATTCACATCGGATCGATCGGCAAGACCACAGAAGGTCGTGACATTCCGTTCGTGATCGCCTCGCGGCCGCTCGTCACGACACCGATCGAGGCGAAGCGACTCCAGAGGCCGATCGTCTACGTGCAGGGCAACATCCACGCGGGCGAGGTCGAGGGTAAGGAGGCGCTCCAGTCGATTCTGCGCGATCTGCTCTTCGACGATCACGCGAACATTCTCGATTCGATCGTGCTCATCGCGGTTCCGATCTACAATGCGGACGGGAACGAGCGGTTCGCGTCGCAGGAGCGCAATCGCACCGAGCAGAACGGGCCTGCGCTCGTGGGAACACGCGCGAATGCCCAGGGGCTCGATCTGAATCGCGATTACGTGAAAGCCGAGGCGCCGGAAACGATCGCGTCACTTGCCATGTTCCGCGCGTGGGATCCAGACGTCTTCGTGGATTTGCACACGACGGACGGGAGTTATCACGGCTACGCGCTGACGTACGCGGCGACATTGAATCCCGCGGCCGTGTTTACGCTGGCGTACACGCGCGACACGATGCTGGTCGAGCTGCGCCTGCGGATGCGCGAGCGCCACGGCTTCGAGGTCTTCGATTACGGTAACTTTCCTCGCGAGCAGGGTGCACCGACCGCCTGGGAGACTTACGACGCGCGTCCGCGCTTCGGGACGAACTACTATGGCCTGCGGGGACGCATCTCCGTGCTGAGTGAGGCCTATTCGCACGATCCCTTCGAGCGCCGTGTCGCGTCGACGTACGATTTCGTGTCCGAGTTGCTTTCGTACGTCTCGGCCAACGCGGACGATATCGTTGATCTCGCTCGGCAGGCAGAGACGCGGACGACGGGCTGGGGAAACGATCCGCGCTCGGCGCCCTCGATTCCGATTCGCTCGACGATGGCGACGGTGCGGAGCGGACCGATTCGCGTGGAGGAAGTGCAGCGCGTCGGCGACACGGTGCGCTACGAGGCCGGACTGCCGCGCGGCGTTAGGCGGACCGGCGGCGTGCGCACGGTCGACATGCCCATCTACGATCGCTTCGCGCCCGCGCTGTCGGTGCCGATGCCCTACGCGTACACGTTTCCGCGTGAGGTTGGCGACTCGCTCCTCAAGCGGCTCGTTATGCACGGCATCGTCGTCGAGGAGCTGACGGAACCCGTCGAAGCGCGCGTCGCGACATTCACGGTGGACTCGACGAGCACCGCGGCGCAGCCATTCCAGAAACACCATGAGCGGCGCATCAGTGGAAGCTGGGGAACGCCGGCGACGCGTACACTGCCGGCGGGGAACATCGTCGTGCGGACCGGCCAGCCGCTCGGCGTACTCGCCACGTATCTCCTGGAGCCATCGAGCGACGACGGGTTCGTCGACTGGAACGTGCTGGACCCGTGGGCCAACGAACACACCTTTCCCGTGGTGCGCATCGTGCAGCCCGTCCAAGCTCGACTGCGTCCAACTCCTTGATGCTTCGTTCCGCGCTGCTGTATCTGTCGAATCAACCGCGCGTTTTTCGATTCGTGCGGAACAACGGGCTCGCCAAGCGTTTCGCGAATCGGTTCGTTGCCGGCGAGACGCTGGACACTGCGCTCGATGCCATACGCGTCTTGAACAGCCGCGGTATTCGTGCATCGCTCGATTTGCTCGGGGAGAGCGTCACGAACGAGCGTGAGGCCCGCGGTACGCGCGACGCGTACCTCGACATCCTCTCGCGCATCCACGCGCAACGCCTGGACGCAAATGTCTCCGTGAAGCTGACGGCGATGGGCCTCGACATCTCGGAGGACCTGTGCGTCAGCCACATGCACGAGGTGCTCGCCCGAGCGCAGGAGTGTGGGAGCTTTGTGCGCGTCGACATGGAGTCGACCGAATACACCGATCGCACGCTCCATCTGTTCGAGCACCGACTCTATCCGCACTATCGCAATCACGTCGGCATCGTGCTGCAGAGCTATCTCTATCGTACATTCACCGACACCGAATACGCGATCAAGCTCGGCTGTCGCGCGCGTCTGTGCAAAGGTGCGTACAAGGAGCCGGCGACCGTCGCCTATCCGGATAAGACCGATGTCGATACCAATTACGTGAAGTGCATGCACGCGTTGCTGCGGCATGGTAACTTCCCCGGCATCGCCACACACGATCCGGCGATCATCAACGAAGCCAAGCGGTTCGCGCGCGAGAACGATGTCGCGGCGAACCGCTTCGAGTTTCAGATGCTCTACGGTGTGCGGCGCGACCTGCAAGAGCGGCTCGTTAGGGAAGGCTATGGCATGCGGGTGTACGTCCCGTTTGGAACGCAATGGTATCCTTATCTGATGAGACGACTCGCCGAGCGCCCTGCCAACGTTGCGTTTATCACCGGTAACGTGCTCCGAGAGATGCTGCACCGAGGCAATCACCGTGACACTGCCTAACGAAATGGCGTCCGCGACGTCTTGATGGCTCGCTTTCAGTCGCCCGACCACTCCAAGGGAGACGCCAACACGCTGGGCGGATACATGGCCGTGCACGATCGCCCGGCTGCATTCGAGGGTGGCGACGGATTCTCGTACAGCGCCGAGATCGTGACTGACGCCACGACTGATGCCACCGCGCCCTATGCGGCGTATCTCCTCTTCGTGAAATGGGCGCGTATCGGTGCCCAGTCGCCCGAGGGGCATCTCGAGACCGATTATCTCGCGCGCTCGGCAACGGAAGACGAAGCACGCGCCGCCGTCGGTGCGTGGCAGCTCTCGGCGGTGAAGCGGGCGCTCGATGAGCTCATCGCAGGCAAAGGTGGTGACGGGAGTGCGTCGCAGCGCCGGTGGTGGGACGCGATGCGCGCCGAGGGTAGTGAGGAGGGCGCCGAGTGAGTGAGGGTTCGCGCCGCGGCGTCGTGCTGAGTGGTGGCGGTGGCAGTTGGCGCGTGCGCGTGGACGACGCCCTATCGGTTGACGCGACGCTCCGCGGGCGTCTCAAGCGCGAAGGCCCAAATGCGCCGCGACGCGACGGTGACGTCGATCGACTCAAGCTCGCGGTTGGCGATCTGGTGCTCGTCGA
The DNA here is from genome assembly GCA_036496605.1 of Gemmatimonadaceae bacterium. Classification (NCBI taxonomy): domain Bacteria; kingdom Pseudomonadati; phylum Gemmatimonadota; class Gemmatimonadia; order Gemmatimonadales; family Gemmatimonadaceae; species Gemmatimonadaceae bacterium. The sequence goes on from DASXKV010000003.1 coordinate 113,131, forward strand.
GCCGGACACGCGCGGCGGCGCATGGGCCATCTGTGAGATTCTACCGAGACGGTCGCGACTCGCGCGCCGCGCACCTGGCGGTGCCTACGGTGAACGCATCGTTGCGGCTAATGTCGACCAGGTCGTCGTCGTCTTTTCCGCCGCCAAGCCCGAGCCACACGTCCGCATGCTCGATCGCTTTCTCGTGATCGCCGAGGCGAACGAGCTCGCGGCGCGTATCATCGTGAACAAAGTCGATCTCGTGAGCGAGCGCGGGGTGCACGACCGGTTTGCCGCCTACTCGCGCGCAGGCTACCCGGTTCACTACACGAGCACGAAGCGTGGTGATGGACTCGACGACGTACGCTCGATGCTGAACGGACGCGTGTCGGTATTCACCGGACCGTCGGGAGTGGGGAAGTCGTCGCTCTTGAACGTGCTGTTCCCTGGCCTCGCGCTTCGCGTTGGTGAGATCAGCGCCTCGGTGAACAAGGGTCGACACACGACCGTCGGCGCGACGATGATTCCGCTACCTAACGAGAGTGGTGGCTACGTGGTCGACACGCCGGGTCTCCGCGAGGTGGGAATGTGGGCGCTCGGGGCGGTGCATCTCGATACCTGTTTCCCGGAGCTGAGACCGTTCCTGACAGGCTGTCGCTTCGCGGATTGCACCCATACGGTGGAACCGGATTGCGCTGTGATGGACGCGGTGGAGAAAGGCGTCGTGAGCGCCGAGCGCTTCGCGAGTTACCTCAAATTGAGGGATGAGCTGGAGGCGGCGGATTTTCATTGATTGTCATCCCAGCGTTTTTTTTCGCGGGAGCATCCCAGACCTTGGCTGACCACTGGCGGCGCGACCCACAAAACGATTTTAACACCGACAAAGCCGACAAATCGCGGGCACCGCCGGACAAACCAAAACAGCGTCTGCCATTTTGAAAAAGCCCTCAACGCTCTTTTGCAGTACCCGGCAGTGTTCGCACTTTGTCTGGCTTTGTCCGCGTTATCAGCCGTTGATAGTTGCATCGCCTGCGACAAGCGTTGGTCTGAGATGCCTGTGCCGGGCCGACATCCCGTCGCTTCACTCCGGATGACAATCGCAACTCATCGGAGATCTGCGAACCGCCACTCCTCGCGGTAGCGTGTGATCCCGAGCGTGCGCGCCATCAACTCGCCAATCACCGCCGAGACGTGCTCGCGGTGGTCGTCGTCGTCCATTCCGTCCTGCGAGGGCGTCGCACCGGCGACGAAATCAATGACCGCGCCCGGCGTGTCGAGCTGCTCGGTGTCTTCAATCGAGACGCCGAATTCCTCCTCGACGCTCGCGAAGAATTCGTCGAGGGCCCAGCTCATGGCAGGCACTCGTCAGGCAGTACGCCTCCGCGCGTTACGAGGAGAGGAATCACGGACGCGGTTGAATATAACCCTGCCATGCCGCTCACCCCGACGCTCGGGAAGCGCCGGCGCAGGTGGTCGTTTGTCACAATTCACTCGACGCAACAAAGCGTTCTTCGCGCTGTCTCGTCAAGCCGCGCGAAAGGCCTATATTCCAGCCGAGATGAGCACGAGACGGAAGCGCGGGAAGGCACAAACCAACCTCGGCGAGGTCGCGACCGATGAAGCGATCGACGCGCCGCATGGCTCCCGACCGGACCAGGTGTATGCGCGGTTACGCGAGCTGATCGTCGGAGGCCTTCTCGCCCCCGGCAATCGCATCGTCGAGACCGAGATTGCGACTCGGCTCGGCGTCAGCCGCACGCCCGTCCGCGAGGCGCTGCAGCGACTGCTGCAGGAAGGCTATGTGATCGACACGCTCGGTCAGCAACAATCGCGTCTCACCGTTGCTCCGCTCACGCGCGACGACGTCCACGAGTTGCTCACGGTCGTCGGTGCATTGGAAGGCATCGCGGCACATCATGCGGCCTCGCTCAGCACCGACGCGCGTTCAGTGCTGAGCAAAGCGCTGCGCGACGCGAACGCGGAGTTTCATCGTGCCGGCCGCGCCTCGCCGATCGATCATGAAGCATTGTACGATGCCGACGACACCTTCCATCGGCGCATCGTGGAGTCGGCGGCCGGGCCGCGGCTGCTCGGCTTGTACGAAGCCGTCAAGCCGCAGGCCGAACGCTACATCCGGATGTACATCAGCATGCTCACGGGCGACATCCGCAGCTCCGTCGCGGAGCATGACACGATCATTGCCGCGATCGGTGACGGGCGTAGCGACGACGCCGAACATGCCGTCGAGACGAATTGGCGGCACGCCGCCGATCGTTTGAGCCGCGTCATCGAGCTGGCGGGAGAGCGCGGGGCCTGGTGAGCGATGGAGCCGCCGCGGCGCATTCTCCTCGCCGACGCCGACGCATTTTTCGTCGCGGTCGCTCGGCTTGTCGATCCTGACGGTGCGGGTCGTGAGCCTTTGCTCATCGTCGGCGGAACGCGGGAAAGCCGCGGCGTCGTTTGCTCCGCCTCGTACGAAACGCGCAAATACGGCGTCCGCTCGGCGATGCCGATCTCACGCGCCCTCCGGCTCTGCCCCAATGCGGTGTGCGTGCCCGTGCCGCGAAAGGCCTGCTCGGAGAAGCACAAGGAGATTCGCGGTGTCCTCGAGCGCCACGCGCCGGCCGTCGAGGGCGCGAGCATCGACGAGTGGTATCTCGACCTCGGTGGGACGGAGGCGCTGTACCGTAACGAGGCGCTCGCCGACACGGCCGCGCGCATTCGCCGCGACGTCGTCGGCGAGACGGGAATTTCCGTTTCGTTCGGCGGCGGCACATCGAAGCTCATCGCGAAGCTTGCCGTCGAACACGCGAAGCCGCGCCCTGGAAACTCGGCGACCGGCGTCCACGTGGTGCCGGCAGGAAAAGAACACGAGTTCATGCACGTCATCGCCCTCGCCGAGATTCCACTGATCGGTCCGCGATTCCAGGATCGCCTCGCGCGGCTGGGAATGCGCACCGTACCGGACGTGCTGCAATACGACGAGGCGACGCTCGCGCAGTGGTTAGGCAAGCGCGAAGCGGCGTGGCTCTGCGCCCGCGTACGAGGCATCGACGGTACACACGTCGAAACGGATCTCGACGCGAAGAGCATCAGCCGCGACGAGACCTTCTCGGCCGACATCGACGACGACGCGGAGCTCCAGCACGAGCTACTCGCGTTGCTCACGCGCGCCGCGGCTGATCTCCGTGCCGACGGGATGGCCGCGCGAACGATTCGCGTGAAGATCCGCGACTGGGATTTCCGGACTCGTCAGGCAAGTCGGACCATCGATCGGCCCGTGATTGCCGACCGCGTCATGTTGAACGTCGCAACGAGTTTGTTGCGCAAGCTGCGCGCGGCGCGCCGCGTGCCCGCTCGTCTCCTCGGTGTGGCGCTGTCGTCGCTCGCGGTCGACGCGAGCGCCGATCAGCTCAACCTGTTCGACGCGATTGACAGCCGGATCGTCGAGACGGAGCGCGATCGGAAGGTCGCGCGCGTCGTCGATCGAGTTCGATCACGGTTTGGGGATAAGGGGATTTTGCCGGGTGGGCTCGTCTGATGGTTGGTGGTCGCTGGTCGTTGGGAGCTGGTGAATCATCAACTCCCAACCTCCAACCGCCAGCCACCAATCACGGTTGTTCGGAGCCCGTCCCGGCGGGATGGTGTGCCGCGGGACTGCCTGCCTGAATCACCGGCGCGGGATCGGCCGACTTCTGCATCGGCGTTAGGCGCGCCTGGATGAGGTACTTCAGTGGATCGACTGGCTCGCCACGTACCCGTACCTCGAAGTGCACGTGCGCGGCCGTCGAGAGACCGGACGACCCCACCAAAGCGATGACGTCGCCGAAGGAGACGAAGTCGCCGACTTTGACCTTCACGGCGCTGCAGTGTGCATAACGACTCGTCACACCGGCGCCGTGGTCCAGCTCCACCATCAAGCCGTCGCCGAGCTTTCGGCCGACGAAGATGACGCGTCCCGCAGCCGGCGCGGTGATGTTCGAGCCATACGGCGCGGCCACGTCGACGCCCTTATGCGGCCGGAAGATCCGGAGAATCGGATGCCAGCGCGAGCGCGAGAAGCGGCTCGTGATCGGACCCACCGCGGGCAGCGCGATCCCGCGCGCGGGACGCGCCAGCCCGACCTCGGTGACTCGTGCGCCGCTCCGACCGACGCTCTTCGCGTTATGCGCCCCCGACTCGTCTTCCGCATCGGGCACGTCGAGATCGGCGATGCTCTGGAGCGAGTCGGTGAGCGTGAGAATCATCTGATGCGCGTCCGCGAGCTCGTCCGCGGTCGCCGTGACCTGCAGCGAATCGCCGAACACCACGATGCCGAGTCCGGTCATCGTCAGTGTGCAGAGGCCGGCAATCGCAAGCGCAATTCGGACATGTCGACGCCGAATATGCACCGCGCGTGTTTTGCGCAGTGGATTCGGCGGGACAATGAGAATCGTCCATCCGGTCTGTCGTTTCGGGCGCTGCTTCGTCGCCATCGCCCAGTCTTACGCTTCGGAACCGGCGAGCGCCGTTGCGGGCGTCGGCATGGGCGCGCGCGCTTTCACTTTCGCGGGCCGCTCCTTTGCTGCCGGCGTTGACGTCACGGTAAGGCGTCCCTGGACGACGCATCCTTCCTGAATCATGATCGCGCCGGCATCGATGTCACCGGTGACGACGGCGCTCGGTTGCAACTCGATGCGCGTCGTGGCGGACACGTTGCCCTGCACGGATCCGCCAACGATCACTTCGCGCGCCGAGATGTCGCCGACGATGGTCGCGCCCTCGCCGACGACAACGACGTCGGCGCGACGAATCGACCCATCGAGTCGGCCGTCCACACGCAATGTGCCTTCGGTCTCGATGTCGCCGCGGACGGTGAGCTGCGCATCGAGCACGGAATACCCCGCGCTCGTGGCGGGAAGATTGGACGGATCGGTTCGGCGTTTCTTGAAGAGGCTCATCGAAAGTCCCGCGCGGTGAGAGGTGAAGCGATGAAACTCCGCGGATGAAACGAAAGCGACGCGGGCTTCGGTGTTCGACGTCGCGAACTCGGCCGGCGCGTGCGTTCTGTGTAGTGGACGACCACGCGCACTCGATGATTACACTGAATGGACACTCAATTTCACATTGCGCATCAACGTGAATTCATTCGAATTCACTGACAATTCGTAACGCTCGTATACTCGCGTGTCGCGAAATACGACGGCGGTGATCGCTCGCACATTTTCGTCTTACTGATTTCATCGCGCGCTGCGTCAGCGCGACTCGTTCGCGCGGCCGAATTGTCCGCGCCACATTTTTTTCACACATTGGAGTGCTTCTTTTCAGTATCGGTCATCCGCACCACAACCACACGTCGATCCGCCCTCGAGTCGAAACCCATGACCTTCGATCACCTTCTCGTCGCGACATCCGCGACCGGCGTCCGTACCATCACGCTCAATCGTCCCGAACGCCTCAATGCGGTGAATCCCCGCCTCGCGGACGAATTGCCCCGTGCGATCGACGACGCCGCGCGCGATGACGCTGTTCGCGTCGTCGTCATCACCGGCGCGGGTCGCGGCTTCTGCTCTGGGCTCGATCTGTCCGAGCCGCCACGATTGCCCGATGGCGATCTTCACGAGCGACTCGACCCGCTCGCGTGGGTCGGTCGTTGGGTCGTTGCGTGCGTGCAATGCGAGAAACCTCTCATCGCGGCAATCAATGGGTCGGCTGCCGGCGCGGGGTTCGGTCTCGCGCTTGCCACCGACATACGCCTGATCGCGCGGAGTGGGCGCGTCACCGCCGGCTACGTACGACGCGGCCTGAGTCCCGATGCTGGCGTGAGCTACACGTTGCCGCGCCTGGTCGGCCTCGCGCGAGCGAGCGAGATCATTCTCACCGGTCGTGATCTCGATGCGGACGAAGCACAACGAATCGGACTCGTCGCGGCCGTGTTCGACGACGCGACCTTTGGTGCCGATGCCATGGCGTACGCCGAGCGAGTCGCTGCCGGACCGCCGATCGCGTACGCGCTCACGAAGCGCCTGTTGTCCACGACGTTCGATGTCGCGCTCGAGGATCATCTCGCACGTGAGCTCACTTCGATCAAGGTGTGCTTTGCGTCACATGATGTCGCCGAGGCGATCCGCGCCTTCCAGGAGAAGCGGGCTGCGGTGTTTCGCGGAAGATGAGTCGACGATCACTTCGATCGTCGCACTGCGCTCTTTTTCTTTGCCGCCGGCTTGCGACGCGCCGCCGGCGATGCCCGCTTCTTCCCGGCGGCGATGTCGTCCATGGTCCTGCCGCTCACGACCGACGTCATCGCGTCCTCGACGATGTCTCGCGAGCTCGATGCGTACTCGTCACGATGCTTGATGAGCAGCCACTGCGGGCGTCCCGGACGCTTCATGCGCACCAACACCCAGCCGCCGCGCAGTCGCTCGCCGTTGAGCACGAATTTGAGATCACCGCGCGCGTAGCCCTCACGCAGCGCCTCGACGCCGCCATCGTTCTCCGCGTCGTACGTCCCGCGATCCCACAGCATGACCGTTCCGCCGCCGTACTCGCCTTGTGGGATCGTTCCCTCGAACGTGTTGTACTCGATCGGATGATCCTCGACCTCCATTGCTAGTCGGCGAACCGACGGATCGTAGCTGGGACCCTTGGGAACGGCCCAGCTCTTCATGACGCCGTCGAGCTCGAGGCGAAAATCGAAGTGCAACTGACTGGCCGCGTGCTTCTGTACGACGAAGTGCAGCGTCGGCGCTCGCTTCGCGCGCCGCACGCCGTGGCCGCCTGTGCTGCTCCTGGTTCCTCCGGCAGGCTCGCGTGTCTTGGTGAAATCGCGCTTGCGGCGATACTCGGTCAGCTTCTTCGTCCCCCCGCGTCGTGTCTTCGTCGCCATTGCTGCGCTCCTCGGGATCAGCGTGGTGCCGTGTACGCAGCGGGCAAGGGGCATGCCTTCCGAGCATGTTTCGCTAGTCTTCATTTCAACGTCGCGGTTCGCGCGACGATTGAACTGTCTTCCGGAGAATTCGTCGTGCGCCGCTTGCTTTTGTGTTGCGCAGTCGCCGTCGTCGCGGGCTGTCACGCGTCGTCGACTTCCTCGGCCGTCGCGCCCGCGTCCACGCCGCGCCCCGTCTCGTCCGCGCGATTCGACATCGCGTATCGTATCGCGATGCCGGATCCAACCGCGCATTTCTTCAACGTGACGATCGACGTCGCCAACATCACCGACGACGTCGTACGACTGCAGATGCCGGTGTGGTCGCCCGGCCGGTACGCACGATTCGATTTTGCACGCACCCTGCAGGACCTAACGATCACCGGACCCAATGGTGCTGCGCTGCAACCGGACCGTGAGAACGGATCGCTCTGGCGCGTGACGCTCGGCGGCGCTCGCTCGATGACGGTGCGTTATCGAGTGTTCGCGAACACTCTCTCGGGCACCTTCAGCGTGCTCGATACCGCGCACGCCAATTGGAACGGCGCCTCGGCGTTCCTGTACGTCGTGGATCACAAGCAGGATCCGGTAACGCTGCACGTTGATCTACCGGGCGGATGGCACATCGTAAACGGTGACGCGCGTGTGAACGACCAGACGGACTACCATTTCGAGAACTATGATCGCCTGATCGACACGCCGACCGAGGTCGCTCCGGCGCTCATGGTGGACACTTTCACGGTCGATGGCCGCATCTATCGAACGATGGTGCATCACAACGGTCCGTCGACGGCGCCGCAACGACGTCGCTTTGTCGGCGACGTCGAGAAGATCGTGCGCTACGAGAACTCGGTGTTCGGTCCACCGCCTCTCGAGATGTATACCTTCATCTTCAACATCGGCTACACGGGCGGTGATGGGATGGAGCACCTCTACTCCACTCAGATCATCAACAGAAATCCGTGGCGAGACCAGGACACTCCGCTTGCCGGGATCAGCACGGCGGCGCACGAATACTTCCACGTCTGGAACGTCAAGCGCGTTCGTCCCATCGCCCTCGGCCCATTCGACTACACACGCGAGCAATACCAGCCCAGTCTGTGGGTCGCGGAAGGATGGACGCAGTACTACGGCCAAGTGGCGCTGTACCGGGCAGGCGTGCTGCCGCCAGCGGGCTTCTATGCGATGGTCGCGAACTCGATCATACGATGGAATCTCGTCGACCCTGGACGCAAGGAAGTCTCGGCGCGCATGTCGTCATTCGAGGCACCGTTCTGGGACGGCGCACAACCTGGATACGCGGTGAATCCCGGGAGCTTCTTCAGCTACTACACAAAGGGCGCTGGGCTCGCGCTGTACTTCGACCTTCTCATTCGCTCACGAAGTCAGAACGCGCGCTCGCTCGACGACGCCTTTCGCAACCTCCGACATCTGAGCTGGGAACAGCCTAACGCCTCCTATTACTTGCAGGGACGCGGCTATACCGAGGACGACGTCGAGCACGCGGTGAGTGAGGCCGCGGGCACCGATCTACACGATTGGTTCACGCGGCACGTCGGAGGCGTCGAAGATCCCGACTTCGAGGAAGCACTGGGATGGGCCGGGCTGCGGCTCGTCCGTAGCGCGAATGATTGGACGATCGAGGAAATGCCGAACGCGACGCCGGCTCAACTGCGTGTCCGCGCTGGTTGGCTGGCCGGCAAATCCGGATCAGCTTGAACGGGCGGCTTCGCCACTACGCAACTCGCTCGCCATCCATCGACGCCGGCAGAGTCGTTAGGCGTCGGCCTGTCGGCGCCTGCTCTGCTTTCGCGGCGTTGGCGAGCGTGATGAGCGCCACCGCGCCGAGAATGATCGCCGCCGCGACGAGCATGCGTGGAGTGAGCGGTTCGCCCGCCACCGCCCATCCAAGGATGACCGCGATCACCGGATTCACATACGCATATGTCGACGCCTTGGCGGGCGTCGTCGCACTCAACAGATAGATGTACGCCGTGAAGCCGAGCAGAGACCCGAAGGTCAGAAGATAGAGATAGCCGAGCCACGATGCCGTCGTCACGGCGGCAAGCGTGAAATGCTGCGGTTCGCCCGCCAGCGTGCTGACGAGGAGAAAAGCGGCACCGCCCGCGAGCATCTGCATTCCCGTGGCGAGCTGCGCCGACGTCGACCGCGGTGCATAACGACTGAATATCGAGCCCAGCGCCCAGAGGAGCGAGCCGACCACGGGCACGAGCGCGGCACGCACATCGATCCGCGACGCTCCACGCGGAGCAATCGCGTCGGGTCCGATCAGGAGCACCAGACCGATCAGACCGAGCCCGAGACCGACGAACACGGCGCGCCCCGGCCGCGTGCCCCCTGGACGCAACCAGTCGAGTGCGACCATCCACAGCGGAACGATGGCGACAATCAGCGCGACCAGTCCCGAAGCGACGTGCTGCTCGGACCAGATGACGGCGCCGTTGCCGCCGACGAGCAGCAGTACGCCGGTGACCGTGGCGGCGCGCCATTGCGCACGCGTCGGAGCAACGGCGCCACGCTGGCGTGACAAGGCGTAGAGAATCAGCCCGGCGATGACGAATCGGGTGCCTCCCATGAGGAAGGGAGGAATAGTCTGGACGGCGTAGTGGATCGCGAGATACGTCGATCCCCAGATGGTGTACAGGGCGGCGAACGCCGCGATGACGTGGCGCCGCGATACCGCCGGTGCCTTGGCGTGCGAGACGCTCACCGCGCCGTCTCGGCGTCGGGCTCGACGCCGACGGGCAGCCGATACGTCTCCCGCAGCGTGCCGAGCACGATCGTCGTCCGCGTCGATCGCACCGACTTGATCGCACCGATGCGTTCGCGCAATAACGTACCTAACGAGTCAGTATCGGCGACGCGTACTTTCACGAGGTAACAATCTTCGCCGGCGACGTGATGGACCTCTTGGGCCTCGGGGATCCTCGAGAGCAGCATCCCCGTCTTCGTGTCGCCCACGCCGTCCTCTCCGCGGACGAAGATGAATGCCGTGAGCCCGAGGCCTACGGCCTTCGCGTTCACGCGCGCCTCATAGCCGTCGATGATGTGGCGCTCCTCGAGCTTGCGAATGCGATCGTAGATCGCCGATGGCGCCATGCGCAATCGCCGGGCGATCTCGGCATTGGCCATCCTTGCGTCGCGCTGCAGAAAGGCGACGATCTGTCGGTCTGTCTCGTCGAGGGTGCGGGCGACCGTGGTGAGGGGCACCTCGAGCGTATCGAGAGAGTGATTCATGGCCGAACGTATATCGGCCAAACCATCCTTTATCAAGAATGTTGTTCAGTCGTAACAATTCTATGACGAATATTCATCGTTTCTGACAATCGCGTTCAAGCACCAGGCCTCGCCGCGGCATCCCATTTCACAGCCGCGCAAAAGCCACCTGAAGCGCGTTCAGGAACGAATACGTATGCTTACGGACCTCGCTGAGTCGACCATCGCCGCGATGCCTCAACCCATGGAGCGCGACGCCGAGCGGGACCTCGTCGCCAAGGCACAGCGCGGCGACGTCGCGGCGTTCGAGGCGCTCTATCGAGCGAATGCGCCGCGCGTCTACGCACTGGCGCTCCGTCTGACCAGCGACGCCAACAACGCGCGCGAGCTCACTCAGGACGTCTTTGTCCAGGCATGGCAGCGCCTAACGGCCTTCCGCGGCGACGCCGCCTTCTCGTCGTGGCTGCACCGCATCACCGTCAACACGACGTTCATGCGCAGCCGCGGCGAGCGGCGCCGCGCCGCGCACATTCGCCTCGAGAGCGACACTGACGAGACCGAACTCGGCGCCACGAGCGAAGCGGGGAGGGGAAGCGTTCCCGCGATCGACATCGCGCAGGCGGTTGACCTCGAGCGGGCCATTGCCGCGCTGCCGGCGGGCGCGCGGCGCGTCTTCGTGCTTCACGACGTCATTGGCTACCGCCACGAAGAGATTGCGCGACTTACCGGACTGGCCGAGGGCACGTTGCGCGCACAGCTGCACCGCGCGCGTCGGCTCCTCATGGAGGCACTCGAGCGATGACATCATTTGAACAGCATCTGGATATCGATCAGCTCGGAGACTTTCTCGACGGACTTCTGCTACCCGAGCAGCGCCAGGTCGCCGAAGATCATCTTGCGATCTGCACGACGTGCACGGAACGGCGCGACCGTCTCGAGTCGCTCATCAGTGCCTCACGAGCCCTGCCTGACGAGATCGATCCACCGATTGACCTCTGGACCGACGTTCACGAACGCATTCAGCCAATGTCCGCTCGTTGGCGACAGCGCTGGATTCTGGCTGCCGCGGCGATCGTCCTCGTCGCCGCGTCTTCTGCCGTGACCGCGATTCTCGTGCGCCGGCCGATTATCGTTAGGCCCGTCGCTGTGTCCACGACGATCGCCTCGAACCAACTTCCCGCTTCCGCGCGCTCGGTCGATGCCGACTACGCGGCCGCGATCCATGATCTGAACGAAACCCTCGACGAGAACCGAGCGAAGCTCGACCCCTCGACGGTGGCAAAGGTAGAGGCAAGCCTCCACGTCATCGACGGCGCGATCGACGAGGCACGACGAGCGCTCGCCGCGGATCCAGCCAATCTCACGCTCCTCGACCTGCTCGCCGCAAACTACGAGCGCAAGCTCGAACTGTTGCGGCGCGCGAATGCGTTGCTGCCAAGCATCTGACCAGACGACCTAACGAGTCACGCTCATGACCGCATATCAATTGACGCGCTGCCTGCTCGGCACCGCATTCGCGCTCGGCGTAGCCGGCAAGACGCTTGAAGCGCAACGCACGATCGAGATTCGGCGTGCCGTCACATCGACCCCGTCGATTCGCATCTCCGGCGCCTTTGCCGAATTGAACATCCACGGATGGAAGAAGGACAGCGCCGCGATCACCGGCACGATTCCGAGCGACGCCCGCTTCGACGGCGGTTTCGTCACGTCGAGCACACCGTCGACCGGAGCCAAATACTACATGGAGACGGCGTCGGGTGTGCCGAGCGGGAAGCTTGACCTCTACGTGCCGACGGGCGCGCGCGTCTGGGCGAAGAGCGGAAGCGCAAAGATCGAGGTGGAGGGTATGACGGGCGGTCTCGACCTCAACATCATCGGCGGATCGGTGCACGTCCGCGGGAACCCGCACGAGCTCACGGTCGAATCAATGGATGGTTCGGTCACGGTCGATGGCTCGCCGCCCTGGACGCGACTCAAGACGGCGACGGGAGACATCGCGCTCGCCGGCAACAGTGACGACGCGGGCCTAACGACGGTGAGCGGAACCATTCGTGTCGTCTCCGGCCGCTTCGAGCGCGCGAGACTGGAATCGGTGACCGGTGCGGTTGATTTCGCTGGCGACGTCGAGCACGGCGGCTCGCTCGATGTCGATACGCACAGCGGGTCGATCGACCTCCGGCTGTCGCCAAAAATGGGCGCCGATTTCGACGTCGCCTCGGTGGCAGGCACAATCGAGAATACGCTCACGAATCGACCAGCCGTACCGGGACGGGAAGGTCGCGGCCAGGAGACCGGGTTTACGACGGGTGGGGGTGGTGCCCGCGTCTACATCCGGAGCTTCAAGGGGAATATCCGACTGCAGCCATGGAGTAAAATCTCGACACAAGTGTTCTAACCCAACTCGCCAGGAGGCACTCATGCGCTCGCTCCTCGGATCCTTGCTACTTCCCGCCGTCGTTGGCTCGGCTTCACTCGCGATTGTCGCCGCGACGCCATCGAGCTCCGCGCGTCTGGCCGGACCGCCCTGGATCTCGATCGAATATCCCGCGAACCCGCTCGACCCCTCGACGCGCGGCGCGTATCTCCTCGTCCACGCATTCCATCATCAGATCCCGATATCATCGCCGGTGCGTGGCACCGCCGAGGGCGTCGTCAATGGCGAGCGCAAGTCCATCACGCTCCACTTCGACACGACGTCGCGGCCTAGCGTTTACGCCCTGCGGAAGCAGTGGAGCGACAATGGCGTCTGGTCGCCCGTGATTTCCGTCGCACCGCACGAAGACAACATCGCGCAAGCACTCATCGAGCTCAGCCCTGACGGCGGCATCTCCTCCGTGCGCGTGCCCACGCGTCGCGAGCGCGAGTGGACGATTCCACGTCTGATCACCGCGCAAGAAATTGAGCAGTCACTACAGTCGCGCACGCCACGCACTGCGCAAGCGCGCCGCTAAGATTTGCTTATGCATGCAACGCATGGGCTGCATGACTTGTATAGAAAGTGCGGGTTAAATTCCGCGTAGGACTGTCAGGCGGTAGTGAGTACGGCGCGTCCCCCGAGCAATTCTCCCGCGTCGGCTTGCACCGCCTGTGCAGTTCTATCCGCCAGGGCCATCACCGTCACGTACGGATTGATCTCGAGCGCATCGGGAAAGAGGCTCGAGTCGGCGACGCGAAGCCAAGGCACCCCGTGCACGCGGCCCCAGCTGTCGGTCACCGAGTCACGCGCGTTGCGTCCCATGCCGCAACCCCCCATGAGATGCGCGGCGGAGATCGAGATACGACCGGTCTGAAAGTGGTGCGCACCGATCAGCGCGTCGATCTCGTCTCTTTGTGAGCGTTCCACCAACGGCGGATCGGCCGATGGCGCGTGCACACGGAATGCGCCCGCGGCAAAGAAGATCCGCGCCGAAGCACGTGTCGCGCGTACCAACGAGCTGACCACCTCGTCGGTGAATTGATAGTGCACAACAGGTCGCCCGCCTCCGTCGACCGCGACGCGGTTCTCTTTCACCGCGCGATCACACGCCAGCACGAGAATCATCTGCAGCCTGGGGAAGGCACGCATGAACGCGCTGTGCGCTGCTCCGAATCCCGTTAGGTTCTTCGCCGTCACGAACGGGAAGTACATGCACGTCTCGAGGACAAACCTTTCCTCGACGGCGCGGTCGAGAAAGAAGCTCTTCGGATGCCCGACGTCATTCGTGATCGGTTCGGCGTGCTCGCCGACGAGAATGTGTGCTGGATGACAGGTGAAGCCATCGCCGAGTCGCGGCACGACGCGCGCAAGTCCGGAGCGCAGCAGCAGCGCTGACGTGCCGACGGCGCCGCCGGCGCAAACGACCATCCCGGCTCGAATACGATACGTGCCCGGCGCCCATTCCGAGGATGAACCCTTATCGCCTGTCGCACGCGGCCGAACGCGGGAGACGACGACACGATCCTCCACGCGCAGCGCCTCCGCTCGCGTGACCACCTCGACGCCGAGCCGCTCGGCTGCCGGCAGCTGAACGCGATTCGTGCCCATTTTGGCGCCGTTCGGGCAGCCGAGGTTGCACAGGCTCGACCCGCGACAGCCGCGTAGGTTGAGCGGAAACTGTTCGGCATGGTACCCCGCGCGCTCGCAGCCTAACGCGAAGAGTCGATTATTGTCGTTCAGCTCCTCGTCAGGCAGGTAGTGCACGTTGTTCTCGACCATGTAGCGCCGCGATCGGTATTCGATGTCGGCGTGTGCGAGTCCAGGCACGTTCCATCGTTCGATGACGCGTCGCGGTGCAATGAGCGACGTCCCCGTATAGACGACCGTCGACCCGCCATACACGCGTCCGAACGCCAGGGTCATCGTGCCGTCGGCGGTGAGAAAACCACCGGCGTCCTCGTAGAGCGCGTCCGACATGTCGAGCTCGCGACCGGTGAACTCGTGTTCCGCGAGACGCGCACCCTGTTCGAGGAGCAAGACGCGCCGGCCGTCGGCGACGAGCTTGCCAAGCTCCTGCGCAACGGTGCCCCCGCCCGCGCCCGAGCCGATGATCACGATGTCGTACTCGCGCTCCGTCATGTGTCGCGCCCACTTCGCGCCGCCCACCCAGCAGCTGACGCGCGATAGCCGATCGCACGCGCTGCCTCGGCGCGCGCATAGTAGCCCATCAAGGCGAGCGTGCGAACGCCCCACACACCACGCCGCAGCAGCAACAGACGGGATCGCGAGAGCGCCTCGAGCAACTGCGTTGCATCGCTGACCGAAAGCGCCGCCAGTGGCCGTCCGTACCTAACGAGTGACGCGACGTCGAGCGAACGCATGAAAAGCCAGATCTGCCACCTCACCGCCGCCGGACGGCCGGCGAGCGCTCGTCCGATGATCGACTGAGCCTCTCGCCACTCCTCGTCGCGGAGCGCCGCGGCCTCGGGGACGACGGCGTTCAGGACCGCACGGAAGCGCCCATTGGCCCGACCGCCGCCGGGAAGCGCCGCTGCACTGTCGAGAGGCATGAAATTGTGGTTTGCTAATCCTCGAGCAGAATCCGTAGCTCCTCGAGGTCGTATGGGCGCATCACGAGCGCGGTTGCCGGAGGCAGCGGGAGACGCAGCTTGGCGGTGCTTTCCGGGTCTCCGGCGGTGATGATGAAGCGCGCCGCGGCGCACCCCGCGCTGCTGCGGAATGCCTCCAACGCTGAACCACCGCTGGTCGCGCTCGCGTCGCAGACCACCGCATCGAAACTGAGATGATTGGCGAGTCGCGTCGCGTACTCGAGATCCGGCGCGGCCAGGGCCGCGTGTCCCCGAGAACCGAGAAATGCGGTGAGAAACCCCGAGCTTTGTGCGTCCGGATCGACCACGAGCACATCGAGCGCGCGAACAGCGGCCTCGGTGAACTCGTCCGCGGGCGAAGCCTGTCCGCACACCCCGGGCAGACGTACGACGAAGCGTGCGCCGGTTTGGCCGTCCGGACCCACGACAGTCTCGACACGGATGTCGCCGCCGTGACCGGCCACGATATCTCGAACGACCGTGAGTCCGAGCCCCGTTCCCGACGCGAATCCCTTGGTCGTCCAGAACGGATCCCAGATTCGTTCGCGGGCATCGTCCGGAATACCGGGCCCGTCGTCCTCGATCTCGAGTACCGCGTTCGCTCCGTCGGCCAGAGTGCGAATTTGCACGTGACCGCCTACCTCCCGCGTCGAGCGAACGGCTTGCTCGGCGTTGTTCAGCAAGTTCAAAACGACCTGCTCGAGCTGGGTTCGATCACCGACGACGACCGGCAGCTGCGGATCGGCGCACGAGATACAGGCGATACCATGTGTCTCGAGCGCGTAGCGCCGCGTCCCAACGATGTATCCGACGATCTCATTCAGGCTGATGCGCACGCGGCGCTCGGTATCTCGCTTTCGTACGAGCGTCAGCAGATCGCGCACGATGCGGCCGGCGCGCGACGCCTCGTGATCGATCGTTTCGAGCGCCAGCCGGGCTTCGGCGTCGACGTCCTTCTTCATGAGCAGTTGTGCGAAGCCCAGGATCGCCGCGAGCGGGTTGTTGAGCTCGTGCGCGACACCGGCCAACGTTGCGCCGAGGCACGCCATGCGCTCGGTGCGCCGAAGGAGCTCCTGCTGCCGAAGTCGATCCGTGACGTCATCGACGATTCCATCGTAGAACGACACCTTCGAGTCCTCGTCGCGGATCTCGCGCACGGAGATACGGACGGTGACAGACGTGCCGTCCCGCCGCTTCCATCGTGTCGAGACCCGGTTTATCGGAGCGCGGGTCAGCTTCTGGCAGAATCGCTCACCCTCGGCGGCGTCGGCGAAAAGGTCGCGCTGAAGCTGCAGTCCGAGTAAGTCGCTCTCGCAAGCATAGCCGAGCATCCGCACGAGTGCCGGATTCGCCTCGAGCAATTGCCCGTCTGCGGATGCGCGAAAAACGCCGACGTGCACACGGTGCACGAGCCGCTGAAAGCGCTCTTCACTCTGTGCCAGCGCGTGCGTCAACGCGTCGCGATCTGAGCCGATCGGGATCTCGCGGTCGTACGGCCGAGATTCGGTCTCGGAGGAGGCGGCGGGCGATGTAGACATACCTTTCAATGGTGACACCTGAACATCTGTAGCGCGAGGGGTAGCCGCGATTCCCTCACTGCCGCGCTCCCTTGCCAATGAAGTCTTGCCCGCTCTCAAAGACGAACGTTCCACCTCTCAAGGCGAACGTTCCAAATCCCAAGGCGAAGGTTGCACTTCCCAAGGCGAACGCGGCGACTCCCGAGGCGAACGCGGCGACTCCCGAGGCGAACGCGGCAACTCCCAAGGCGAACGCGCCAATTCCAAAGGCGAACGTTGCAAATCCCAAGGCGAACGAGGTAATCCTGGCAGTGACGCAGTCGGCAGGCGAAGGCCGCATTTCCCAACACGAACGGGGCTTCTCCCGACACGAACGGGGCTTCACGCAACACGAACGCGGCTTCACCCGACACGACCGGGACTTAACTCGACATGACCATGGCTTAGGACCAAACGCCTCGCAGCTAGCACCTCACTGCGACGTCCAGATCCTCCGTCGCTGCGGCGGGTGGCGTTCGCCGTTCAACACCAGCGTCGTTTCCGCCACGATATCCGGTGCGAGCGACGCCGCGACCGAGCAATACTTCTCGAATGCCAACTCGATCGCGCGCTCGGCGTGATCGGCCGTGATGCCCGCGCCGTCGATGCAAAGCTCGACCTCGAGACGCTGGACGCGACGCGGCGCTTCCGTGCGCCGCGTCGCCGTCACGTTCACGACAAATCGCTCGGCCGGCGTACGACGCTTCGCGAGAATATCGATCACGTCCACGCCGCCACAGGTCGCGATCGCGTTGAGCAAAGTCTCAACCGGACCGGGCGCGGACTTCGAGTCGGCGTCCACGGTCACGGTGCGGCCTTCGGGTCCAGCGTCGAACCGGTGGTCGCCGATCCAGACGGCTCGGCTTCTCGTGATGACAGGCTTCGTCGCCG
Source organism: Gemmatimonadaceae bacterium (assembly GCA_036496605.1). Classification (NCBI taxonomy): domain Bacteria; kingdom Pseudomonadati; phylum Gemmatimonadota; class Gemmatimonadia; order Gemmatimonadales; family Gemmatimonadaceae; species Gemmatimonadaceae bacterium. The sequence continues at coordinate 130,723 of DASXKV010000003.1, forward strand.
TCGGCACCGTCATCGCTCGATTGGCGCCCGAACTGCGTTCCCCCATTCGGTCCACGACCCGTCGTAGTTGCGCACGTGATCGTAACCCAAGAGATAGGTCAACACGAACCAGGTGTGCGACGACCGCTCCCCGATGCGGCAGTATGCGATGACATCGTCGCTCTGCTGCAGTCCCTGCTCCTTCTCATAGATGTCGCGCAACTCTTGAGCGGATTTGAACGAGCCGTCGCTGTTCGCCGCCCGCGCCCACGGAACGCTCTTCGCGCCGGGGATGTGGCCGCCGCGGAGTGCTCCTTCCTGGGGATAGTCGGGCATGTGCAGCTTCTTGCCCGTGTACTCGTCAGGCGACCGCACGTCCACGAGCATGCCGCGCCGATCGGCGTGGCGACGCACATCCGACATGAAAGCGCGAATCGGCTCGTCGCGCCGCTCGCGCGCCTCGTAGTTCGTGCGATTGAGGTGCGGAACCTCGGTCGTCATCGGCCGACCTTCGCTCTCCCACTTCGAGCGGCCGCCATCGAGGACGCGCGCATTCGTGAAGCCAAAAAGCTGGAAGACCCAGAAGGCGTACGTTGCCCACCAGTTGTTCTTGTCGCCGTAAAAGATCACGGTCGTCGACTCATCGATGCCCTTTGCGCGCAGAAGCTCCTGAAATTGCTCCTTGCTCACGTAGTCGCGAATGAGGGCGTCGTTCAGGTCGACATGCCAATCGACCTTTTGCGCACCTGGAATATGACCGGTATCGAAGAGCAGGACATCCTCATCGCTCTCGATGATCCGAACGTTGGAATCGTGCAGGTGGTCGGCGAGCCAGTTCGTGGTCACCAGCACTTCGGGATGAGCGTATCCCTTGCGCTGAATCTCGGCATCGACCGCGGCCTGATCGGTCGTCATCGTTGGCATTGTCATCTCCGCGTCACTTGGTAGTGCGACAGTTCGAAGCTAGCCCTCGGCGCTAGCGCGAGTAAGCGTGCGATCCGTTCTATGCAGGAGTCTCACGCTCGAGCCACGACGCGATGAACGAAGCGGCCTCGTTCCAGCCCGGTTCCCGCAGCATGAGATGTCCATGTCCACGCGCCATGTACACGGGCGCACGATACCGCTGCGCGACGCGCTGCGCGATCCGTGGCGGAATGAAGCGGTCGTCATCGCTCGTGACCACGAGAACGGGACAGCCGTTCTCGCGAAGGCGATCGGCGTCGACTCTCACGGCGCCGAAACTCATCTCGCGTCCGACACGGCCGCTGTCCGAGACGAATCGCTCGAACGTCGACCGCTGCTCCCCCTCGGGTATGCGGTTTAGCACGAGCTCACGCATGTCCTTCCAGCGCGGAGCGATGCGCTTTGAGCGGAACAAGGCGGGCAGGTGCCGAAGTTGTCGCAGGAAAAGCTTTCCGGTCATTACGCTGATGCCGCGCGGAGGCGCGGGTGATAGCAACACGAGCGCCCGGGCCAATCCTTCCTCGCCGAGCTTCTGCGCGATCAATCCGCCCATCGAGTGACCGACGACAATCGGCCGGCCCAGTCGCTCGATGAGCCATCGCGCCACCTGACGCGCGTCATCGATGAAATCGTCGATCGATACGCGTCCAAGCATCACTCCGGATGGAAGTGCGCTCCCTTCTCGCCCGCGCAGATTCAGCGCGAATCCCGCGTACCCACGCTCGGCGAAGAAAGGAAGATAGGATTCATAGACCCACGCCGACGCGAAGTAGCCGGGAATAAACAGCATCGGTGGCTTGTTTCCCGTTCCTGGGCGCGGTTGGGCCGAGGTCAGCCTCAGGCTTCCGATCGTGATGGTATCGAGCATCCGAACAAATTGACATGGTTCCCGAGTAACGCGCTATCCAACCGATGAATTTCTCCGAGCCGTTTCTCGAGCCCTACTCCCGTCATATCCTCGTGTGCGTCGGTGGATTTTGCTCACCCGATCGGCGCGGCCGAGAGCTCTATTCACTGCTACCCGCGCTCCTCGAGCGCGAAGGTCTTCTCTTCGGTCCGGAGCGAGTCAAGCGAGGCGAGACCCCTTGTCTGGGTGTCTGCTCGGGCGGCCCGATTGTCGTCGTGTATCCCGACGGCGTGTGGTACGGACGCGTCACTCCACAGCTGCTGGAGAGAATCGTCGTGGAGCATCTCCGCGACGGGCGAGTAGTCGAAGACGCAGTTTTCTATCGCCTGAAGTGAATGCTTGCTCCCGGCGCGAGGAGCGGGAGCGAGCGCCTAGCGCGATCTGCCTTGCGAATGCACCTTTTCGCTCGATGGACGGAATTCTTTACGAGCGCACGCTACCGCATGGACCCGCGGTTCGAATTCGCCGGCTCACTGTCGCCGGCGAGCAGCCTGTCACGGTCGTACTCGAAGTCGATCGCCGCGCGGGGACACCGCGCGCGAGTGCTGGTAGCCCGCCACCGCTGATGGAGTTCGAGGGCGCGAGCGAACAAGACGCAATGGACGCGCTCGAGCCGCACGCGCGCGACGATCGCCGCGTAGTGCAGCTCATGCGCGAAAAGGGACTCCGCTAGAGATCACTCCATTTCGTCTCGGAGCGAACGGAGAATTCGCGGCCACACATGCACTGCGTAGCGAAAAAAGTTTGTGCGTGCGACCTCCTCGGCGACCAAAAAGTCACTAAGCCGACGATGACCTTTGAGCGTGTTGCACGCTCTACAAGCCGTCACTAAGTTGCCGTCCGACCGGTCGCCGCCACGCACCCGAGCCTCCACATGATCGACCGTGAGCTCCTCGATCGGAAACTGCTCCCCGCAATACACGCATCGGTAAGCGTCGCGCTCGAAGATTCGTAGTCGCTTCATGGACAATCCCCTGCCTTCACGCCGCAAGATGATGGATGCGGCCCGGCGCTATCTGCTCGAGGGACTCGACCGTGACGATCGCGAACCGGACTCCGATGCGCCGCCGCGTTTGACCCTCAAAGCCCTCGAGAAGATCAGCATGTCCCGCTCCCGCGAGCGTATCCTCGGCAATCTGGACGAGATGTACCGCGAAGCATTTGAACGTGCTAAAACCACGGGCGACCAATCCCAGATGGCCGCGCTCGACTTTGCCTATCGACGCGAGCAACTCTACTTCGAGATCCTGCTCGACATTCGCGAAGCCATGGAGCGACGCTGAGACCCGGTTCGTCTACCGAGGATTTCGCGCGCCGCCGCCGTTGGAGCGGCGGAATCGCGAGCCGAACATCGAACCGGTCTTCTGCCCTGCCTCGCGCGCGAATCGCGGCCCTTTGTCGCGTTGCGGCCAGATGAGGCTTGCCGCAATCGATACCGAAAGCACGCCGAGAATGATCGCGAGCGAGGGCAGCACGTCGACGTGGAACCATTGCTCGCCGAGCATCTTCACACCGACAAAGGTGAGTATTGTCGCAATCCCGTACTTGAGCAGATAAAAGCGATCGACGACGGCTGCGAGCAAGAAGTACAACGAGCGCAATCCGAGAATCGCGAAAATATTCGACGTGAACACGATGAACGGATCTCGTGTCACACCGAAAATCGCGGGGATCGAGTCGATCGCGAAGACGAGGTCCGTCACCTCGACAAGGATGAGCACGAGAAAGAGTGGCGTTGCCAGCCGCCGTCCGTTCTCGACGACGAAGAAGTGCTTGCCGTGAAACCTCTGGGCGAGCGGAATCACTTTCCGCGCGCCGCGCACCACGGGATTTCGATCCCCCTCGAACTCCTCGTCCTGCTTCAGCGCCATGCGCACGCCCGTGACGATCAACATCGCGCCGAAGACGTAAATCACCCAGTGAAAACGAGCGAGCAGCACCGTGCCGAGGCCGATGAACAGGCCGCGCATAACGAGCGCGCCGAGGATGCCATAGAACAACACGCGATGCTGACACGCCGCCGGTACCTTGAAGTACTCGAAGATGAGCACCATCACGAAGATGTTGTCGATGCTCAGTGACTCTTCGATGACGTAGCCGGTGAGAAACCTCAGCGCGACGTGATGGCCGTAGATCGCGAAGAGTCCACCGGCGAAGGCGAGAGCGAGGCCGACCCACACGGTCACCCAAGCCGACGCCTCCTTCGGGTGAACGACATGCTCCGTTCGATGGAACACGCCGAGGTCGAGCGCCAACATCGCCAGCACGAAGGCGATGAAGATCACCCAGAACCACATGTTGGTCGCGATCCCTACCATCTTGCCATCATCCGTCAGCCCGATAGCAAATAAGAAAAGCGAGACCACTACGACATCCACGATGCCGTAGTGGTCTCGCCATTAGCGCGCCCGCTTCACGCGCCATTCGGCCGACCGGGACCCCATTGGGCTCCGTCTTGACGATCGACCAATCCGGCGCCGAGGCACCGGCCGGCTACTCCCCACTTGCTACGAATGGTGCACGATCCAACGCGGCCGGTCAAGCGCTGCTGCCTCTTCCGTTGCCGCGGCGACATCGTCACCCTTGAGCCGCTCCCCTGTTCTCGATATGCACCCAGTTCGACATCAGCGACTCACCAGCGACCAATCGCCATGTCTCTTTCGTTCGTTCACGTTGCCGCGCTGGCCGCTCTTTCACTCGTTCCCGTGAGCGATATGCACGCTCAACGCACGAATCGCTCCTCGGAAATCGCTTCGCCCTCGGCGCGCCCAACGCTCGCGGTCGTCAACGCTCGCGTCTGGACCGGCGATCCGCGTCGCCCGTGGGCAGACGCGCTCGCTGTGGACGGAGAGCGCATCGCGCTGGTCGGTACGAGCGCGGAAGTCAAGAAACTCGTATCGTCCTCGACGCGAGTCGTCGATGCGGGTGGAATGATGGTCGTTCCCGGCTTCATCGACTCGCACGTGCACTTCATCAGTGGCGGCTTCGGCCTTTCGTCGGTACAGTTGCGCGACGCGAAGACGCGGGCTGAGTTCATCCGACGAATCAAGGAATACGCAGCGACACTCCCGCCGGGCACCTGGATCACCGAAGGGAACTGGGATCACGAACAGTGGGGCGGGGAGCTGCCGCGTCGTGACTGGATCGACTCGGTGACGCCTAACAATCCCGTCTGGATCAATCGACTCGACGGACATATGAGTCTGGCGAACAGCGCTGCCTTGCGGGCCGCTGGCGTGGATGCGAACACGGCCGACGTCGCCGGAGGGACGATCGTGCGCGGCGCCGATCGCGCGCCGACCGGCATTTTCAAGGACAACGCTACATCGTTGGTCGATCGCGCCGTACCTGACCCTCCTGAGGAAGTAATAGATCGGGCAGTGGACGCCGCGATGAGCTATGTCGCGGGCAACGGCGTGACGTCAGTCCACAACATGGGCACCTTCGCCGATCTCGCCGCGTTCGAGCGCGCGCAGACCTCCGGGCGCATGAAGACGCGGATATATGCCGTGGTGCCGCTGGCCACGTGGGCGCAGCTCCGCGATACGGTGAAGGCGCGGGGCCGCGGCGACGCCTGGCTGCACATTGGCGGATTGAAGGGATTCGTCGACGGTTCGTTAGGCTCGCACACCGCCGCGATGCTGCAGCCTTTCACGGATGCGCCGAACGACACCGGATTGTTCGTCAATACCCCGGAGCACCTCTACGAGTGGACGTCGGGCGCCGACAAGGCCGGTCTGCAGGTCATCGTGCACGCGATCGGCGACAAGGCGATTCGCACTCAGCTCGACATCTACCAGCGTGTCGAACGCGAGGACGGCCCGCGCGATCGGCGGTTCCGCATCGAGCACCTCCAGCACATCTCTCCTGCCGACATTCCGCGCGTCGCCCCCCTCGGCATCATCGCGAGCATGCAGCCGTATCACGCGATCGACGACGGCCGCTGGGCGGAAAAGGTGATCGGACACGAGCGCGCCAAGACGGCGTACGCCTTTCGCTCGCTGCGCGACGCCAACGTACGGCTTGCCTTCGGGAGCGACTGGTTCGTCGCGCCGGCCACGCCGATCGAAGGTATCTATGCTGCCGTGACGCGACGGACACTCGACGACAAGAATCCCGGCGGCTGGATTCCAGAGCAGAAGATCACCGTCGAGGACGCGCTTCGCGCATACACGAGCAATGCGGCCTATGCGGAGTTCATGGAGAAAGAGAAGGGAACGCTCGCGAAGGGAATGCTTGCGGATTTCGTCATTCTCGACCGTGACCTAACGAAGATCGCGCCGGAAACCATCCGCGATACGAAGATCGTAATGACGGTAGTGGGCGGAAAGCCGGTGTACGAGCGATCCGCGATGCCTTAGGCCAAGCGCGCTCACGCGGTCACCGTCACGACCGCGTCGACGAGCTGCACGACGCGCCGCCCTCATTGATAGCTGAGAATCACACCGGCTCCGTTCGACGTCCCCGTCGCGAACACGTTCAGCGATCCTGACCCCCACACCTGGATCAGGGTTGTCGAGCCGGAAGTGGGTAGCGGCGTCGACGTCCACGTCGTTCCATCAAAGTGATACGCGCTGCCTTCACCGACAGCCCAGATATCCGAGCTCGACGTGCCCCAGAGGCCATTCACACCCTGGCCGGTCGAGCCCGCGATGTTCCATAGAGTGTGCTTGGTCCACGAGGCGCCGTCGAAATGCCATACGTCGCCTGCGGATAACCCGCCCCCGATCCAGACGTCGTTTGGAGAACTGCCCCACACCGCGCCGAGCGCCTCGATTGCCTCATTAGGCTCGGTGGTGAGGTTCGGGAGCGTGATCGGCGTGACATGCTGTCCATCGAAGTGCAGCACCACCCCGTTGAAGCCAACGATGTAGATGTCGCTCGCCGAGCTTCCCCACATCGCCAACAGCGGCGCGCTCGTGCCGGTCGGGATGGGCGGTGTCCAGCCGCCCCTGCCGTCGTAATGCAGGAAGGTTCCTCGATCGCCGCAGACGTAGACGTCGTTCGCCGACGAACCCCAGACGGCGAAGAGGCTGGCCGTCGTTGACGCACTCACCGAGGTCCACGTCGCGCCATCGTAATGCAGCAGCGGGCTCTCTGAACCGAATGCCAGCGTTGCGTAGATGTCAGATGGCGACGAGCCCCACATGCCCCACAGCGTCCCCGAACTCGCATCGCTCGAGAGCGAGCTCCAAGTCTGACCATCGGATTTGAGAATGACACCAGACGATGCCGCGGCGAATATCTGTGAGGCGGAGCTTCCCCAGATCCCGTGCACCGATGCCGTCGTCGGGGTCTGCATCACCGTCCACGTCCCGAGGGAGAACGTTGCGCGCACGGTTTGGTCCTGCGTCATCGAGAAGGCGCACATCGTTGAACCGGAGCACGCGCCAGCCCATGCGCCGAGCTTGAATCCAGCGGCCGGTGCGGCACTCAGCGTCACCGGCGTTCCGTCCAGGAATATCGCCGTGCACCCGGTCGCACTCGCCGCCCCGTTGGCGATCGTGCAGTTGATTCCCGCTGGCGAGCTGCTGACGACACCATTGCCCGACGCGCCAGAAATCGTGAGTGTTCGCTGAACTCGCGAGAAGGTCGCCGCGATTGTTTGTGACTGACTCATCGTCACACTGCAGGGATTCTTCCCGGCGCAGACTCCGCCGAAACCGTCGAATGTGCTGTTGGACGTCGGCGTCGCCGTCAGAACGACGACTTGACCGAGCGGCGAAACGTACGAGCAATTCCCGCTCGTTGTGCCGGATGTCAGCGCGCACGCAACGCTTGCCGGCTGCGAAGCGACGCTCCCGGAGCCGGCGCCCGTCAGCGTGACGGCGAGCGTCGGGAGAGCCGTGGCGCTGAAGCTCACGCCGAGCGTTCCCACCTTTGCATCGAGGCTTTGAACGCCAGCGGCGGTGCCCAACGTCCAGCTGCCGCCACTCGCCATGCCACTGGCGTCCGTCGTCGCCGAGGCGCTCGACAGCGAGCCAGCGCCACTCGCGGGAGTGAACGTCACTGTGATACCAGATAGCGGATTCCCGAAGCTGTCGGTCACGCGCACGCTCGGCGCGATTGGCAGCGCTGCACCAGCGGCGGCGCTCTGGTTGTTGCCCGTGACGATCGCGATCTGACTGGCTGCGCCGGCGACGGCCGTCGCCGCGAAGGTGATGGTCGTTAGGCCCGCGGCCGACGCAGCGACCGTTTGAACACCGGCCGACGTGCCGAGCTGCCAAGCAACCTGCGCCGTCCCGGTTGCATCTGTCGTCGCGGTCGCCGTCGGATTGAAGCTCTGCCCACCACCAACGCCGCCGGAAGCTGCCGTGAACGTCACCGCGAAGCCGGGCACCGGATTGCCGTGCGCATCCACGACGGCGACGCTGAGCTGATTCGTGAGCGTTGTCCCGACAACACCGCGCTGTCCATTTCCGCCGGTGGCGGATAGCTGTGCAGGGGCGCCGGGATCGACGACGACGGTGAACAGCTTCGACGATTCGCCCACTGACGCATTGATCATCGTCGTTCCGGCGTGTCCGTCGGTCGTGAACGTGACGGTCGCCTCACCCAGACTATTGGTGACGGAGTGGTCGCCGCTCAAGGAGCCGTACCCGCTCACGATTCGCCAGCCCACCGTCACGCCAGGAACGGGGTTGCCATGCGTGTCGGTGACGAGCGCGACGAGCGGCGCCGCCGGCGACGCCCCGATCATGAGATGTTGGGAATCACCCGTCGGCGCTCCCACCGCGCTCGGCGCGCCGGCAGCACTCGTCAAGCTGAACGTCGCCGCGACGCCGGTGAGCCCGGCGACGTCGGCGCGAATCGACTCGCTGCCGGCGACGGCGCCTAACGTGTACGCGGTGCTCGCGAGGCCATCGGCTCCAGTCGTCACCGTGGCCGCAGCGATCGCGCCCGTACCGCTGACGCGGGTAAACGTTACGCTCGCGCCGCTCACGGGATTGCCATATGTGTCCGCTACGCGAACGACGAGTGGCGTTGGCAGTACCTGGCCGCTCGTGCCGCTCTGAGCGTCGCCAGACACCTTGCTGAGGGTGGTTGCCGCGCCTGCGTGTGCGGTCGCGCTGATCGAAACCGGCTGCGGCGCACCCGTGCCCGCGCCGGTTATCAACGCGCGAAATTCGTACGTACCCGCGGCCGTTCCGACGGTTGCGATAGTAGAGGCCAGCCCCTGAACGTCGGTCGTCGCCGTCCCCGCGCCGACGCTGCCACCGGAAGTGATCGCCTGGAAGGTGATCGGCACGCCGGGCACGCCTTCGCCTGCGGCGCTCAATACCTGGATCTGGAACGGCTGCGTGAGCGTCGAGCCGACCGTTGTCGTCTGCGCGCCTCCGCTGAGAATCGCGAAGCGCGTCGGAAGCCCGACGACGTGCAATGATGCTGCGGCTACCAGGAGATTCAGCGCATGCGCCGTGATCGTGACAGTTCCGGTCTTCACGCCTTGCACGAGACCGGTGGCCGAGACCGTGGCGACTGTCAGGTCGCTCGACGTCCAGGCGGTGATCGGCAAGTCGATGACTGGAGATTGATTCGCCGCAAGCGCATTGGCGGCGAACTGTTGAGAACCGGTCTGACCGATCGTCGCCTGCGCGGGTTGCACCTTGAGCAGCGTCGCGGCCGCGCCGGGCCCCACGTATGTGAGCAGCGCCTTCGAGATCGTTGTCTGCGATTGCCACATGGTGACCGGCGTCGTCGCGGCGAAGATCGGTGTCGATCCGCTGCGCAGCTGGATCGTCGCCGTCAACTGCTCACGCGCGGCCGTTAGGCGCACGGCGACGGTGATCGTCGCCTGGCTCTGATCGGCGGGGAAGTCGACGAGCTGGCTGGCGCGGACGTCACCGGCGCCGCCGCGAACCTCGACGAAGATCTTGTCGATCGCGAGACCGGCAGCGCTCAGACTCTGCGCGATCTCCTGTGCCTCACGAGAGTACGTGGGCTCGATTGAGAGGTGGCCTTGGCCGTGGCGTAGTCCAGTCGGCGCGTCGGTGCACGTACAGAGCACGAGCGCGAACAAAACAGCCGCGGATCGGGGATGCGGGCGCCGCATGCTCGATGATCCGGTAAAGAGTGACGCTCCGCATGCGGAGACGACTATGAGACTCGGGCCACCAAGCTGTGGTGACGAGCGTCGCCCGTCAACGTGTTGCGCGGACGCATCAGGTCGGGAGATGAGCATACAGTAAACTCATTCCGGACCGTCATTGCAAAATGCAAGAGCGTTTGGTCGAGCCTGACGGCGCGACCGTCTCGCATCCCGACCGCCGGCGAATCAGGGCGGTGTCGACGGAACCTTCGTCGGGGCGGCCAGCCCGATGAGGCTAATGAACGCGGTGAGTTTCAGCGGAGAGTTCTCGATGTTGCTTGGCGTCGGCGTCGCCACGATGCCGAAGCTCTGGCCCTTGGCAAACAACACGATCCATTGCCCGCCTGCCGCGATACCGTTCGCGTCAGTCGTTGTTTTCGTATTTGCGCTGTCGAGTATCGACAACGGGTCCGCGCTCCAGGAAACGGGGATGCCCGCAATGCCATTGCCCACCTTGTCGATTACGCGGACCGAGGGGAACAAGGTATCGACGGTCGTGAAGAGTGTCGTCGTATCCGCCACGCCCCACGCCACGATTGACTCGATCGGTCCGGGCGACACCGCGATGGTCTGGGACGTCGCCGGCGCCAGCGCTTGCTTTGCGTCAAAGAACTCCAACTGCCACGCGCCGACGGAAAGATTCATTGAGAGGTTTGTAAATGTGGCGACACCGCTTGGGTCGGTCGTCACCTGCGTCGTGCCGCCAATTCCCTGCGGGAGCGTATCGCTGACCGACCGTGTCGCCGCGATCGCTGTCGGAGCGCTGAGCCGACTCGTGCTCACCGCGCCGGTTGGATTGAATCGCCGCGTTGTCGGTGCACTGACTTTTCGATTCAGCGACGACCCCGTGGCTCCAGGCGCTACAGCGACCCCGCAAGCCCTCGAGGAGCAGTCGACGACCGGGCTCACCAGAATCGTCAGCCCACCCAACCCGACGGCGTTGCCGTATAGATCGGTGACCTGCACCTTCGGCTGCGCGCCTAACGGGAGCGTCGCCTGAGCCGCCGTCGACGGCTGCTGAAGGATGGCGAGGAGCTTCGGCGCGCCCGCCTGCAGCGTCTCGGCGAACGCCACGGGCGTGAGCGAGGTTTGCGGTGAGGACGCGGTCACCCCGACGGTCCCCGCGAGACGGCCGGCGACGAGCGTCGCCTGCGCGACGCCGGTGTTGTCCGTCGAGGTGTGCACGAGCGTCTGCGGCGCGGTACCAGGAACGGCGACGAGCCCTGCCTGTCCCGAGGTGACCTGAAAATCGATCGCCTGCTGCTGCACCGGATTGCCGAAGGCGTCGGTGACTTTGACGCTCAGTGCTTTGCCGAGCGTCGCGAGCACCGTGTCGATCTGGTTGGCGCCTCCGGCCAAGCCTAACACGGCCGCCGCCGCTGCCGTGGCGCTCGAGGCGACCCGCGTCGTCACGTTAGGCGATCCTGCCACCGTCGCCGTGAACGCGTACGTGCCGATTCCTGTGCCCAGGGTGAGTGTAGTCGACGCGACGCCCGTCACGTCGGTCGTCGCGCTCGCCGGCAATACGCTCCCTCCGCCCACCGCCGTGAAGCTTACCGTCGCTCCGATCACCGCATTCCCATTCGCGTCGAATGCTTGCACTTGCAGCTTGGTTGGAAGCGCCAGGCCGGCGAGACCGCTCTGGTTGTCACCGGCAATCACCGTGAGCCTGACCGCCGGTTGCACGTTGATAACGGCCTGTCCCGTAACGCCATTCAGGCCCATCGCAATCAGCGATGTCGATCCCGATTTCCCCGTCGTCGTCACGAGCCCCGCTTGCGAGACCGTGGCAATGCTCGAATCGGCCGTGCTCCACGTCAGCGGCAGGCCCGTGATGGTTTGCTCGGACGCATCGAACGCGTGCGCGACGAATAGCAGCGACGTCAGCGGTGCGAGCGTCGCTGGCTGCGGCGAGAGACTGATGAATGCCGCTGTCGCGCCAGGCCCCACGTAGTTCAGGCCCACTGGCTCGGGCGCTGTCGCCGTCGCTCCCTGCTTCGCGAGAAAATCCTGCGTGCCTGAGAAGTATGCTGTCGTGCCTTCCCGTAGTTCCACCGTGGCGGCGACGTTTTGCTGCGTGCCGTGAATCTCCAGATCGAGATCGATCGTTACCTGGTCCGCCGTGGCTGGGAACGCGATCGTCGTGTCCTTCAAAACAGGCCCGGCTTCGTCTCCGGCCGCCACGTGTACGACGACGTGAACATTGTCCAGCGCGACCGCAAAGGCGCTGAGATTCTGGTAGATCTGCTGCGCCTGTGCGGAAAACCGAGGCAGCAGTGCGATGCGAAGTGGCGTGCGATGGAGACTCGTCGCCGAATCCGAGCAGCTGACGGCAACGACGGCAAGCAGCGATGAAACGACGCGCGAGGCCAAACGGCGCATGAGGCGAGACGGCTGGAAATGAAGACGCCTCCTGTCGGAGGCGCTACGATCACGTCGACCTCAACATACTGCCGCGCACGGCGGCTCGCGGCAAGCCCGCGAGCCGTTACGCGCCGCGCCTAGAACTTCACGAGCTCTTCCACTGCGCGCTTGATCCCGTCCACCTGCGGCAGAATCGCATCCTCGAGTTGTGGTGCATAGCCGACGTACGTGTCCGCCGACGCGACACGCTTGACCGGCGCATCGAGCCACGCGAAGCAGTCGTCCGCGATGCGCGCGGCGATCTCCGCGCCGTAGCCCCACGAAAGCGAATCCTCGTACAGCACCATCGCGCGATTGGTGCGCCGCACCGACTCGAACACGCGCTCCTGATCCCACGGAGACAGCGACCGCAAGTCGATCACTTCCGCACTGATGCCTTGGTCCGCCAGCTGGTTGGCCGCCGCAAAAGCGCGCTGCACGGTCGCGCCGTAAGTGATGATCGTTGCGTCGGTCCCCTCGCGTACGACCTTCGCCTTACCGAAGGGGATCATGAAGTTCGGACCTGGATACGCCGCCTTGTTGTACGTCTGGCGGTAGAGATGCTTGTGCTCGAGGAACATCACTGGATCTTCGCAGCGTATCGCCGTGCGCAGGAGGCCGTTCGCATCGAGTGCCGTCGCCGGACATACGACGCGCAATCCAGGACAGTGCGTGAACAGCGATGCACCCGTCTGCGAGTGATAGATCGCGCCGCGGATGTAGCCTCCGTACGTCACGCGCACGACGAGGGGAGCGCTGAATACCCCGTTCGATCGCCAGCGCATCGTCGACAGTTCGTCACGCAGCTGCATGTACGCCGGCCAGATGTAATCGAAGAATTGGATCTCGACGACCGGCTTGAATCCGCGCAGCGCGAGCCCGATCGCGCGGCCGATGATGTTCGCTTCTGCTAATGGTGTGTTGTAGACGCGCGCGCCGCCGAATTCCTTTTGCAGTCCCCACGTGACTTTGAATACGCCCCCTTTGCCCTTCACCTTGCCGGCATATTCTTCGCGCGAGATGTCGGCGACGTCCTCACCGAAAACCAGAATTCTCTGATCGCGGCGCATCTCGTCTTTCATGCAGGCATTCAGGAGATCGACCATCGTCGTCTCGTTGCCGGAGAACTGCGGGTCGTCCTCCGTGTCGAAGCGCTCGCTCGTTGGATCGACGTCCGGCGAATACACGTTGACGTAGACGGTCTCCGGACCAGGTTGCGGCGCCTCGAGCGCGGCATCGGTCGCCGCCTGGACTTCGGCGTCAGCCTCTTCCCGAATGCGCCGAAGGTCGCTCTCGCTCGCGTGCCCGTCGGCAATCAACCAGCGCGGGAACGCTGCCACGGGATCGATGGCCGCATCGGCTTGGCGCTCTTCGGGAGTTCGGTAAAGTTTCTCGTCGTCGGACAGCGAGTGTGAGTACGGTCGAATCACTTTCGCGTGCACGAGGGCAACGCCCTTCCGCTTGCGCGCATACTCGACCGCTTTGCGCATGACCTCGTAACTCGCCACCAGATCGCAGCCGTCGACCTCTTGTACGAAGAGATTCGGGAACGAGCTCACGAGCTTCGATATCGATCCGCCAGCCGTGTTCACCTCGACCGGAACCGAGATCGCGTAGCCATTGTCTTCGACCAGATAGACGACGGGAAGCTTGAGATTGCACGCGGTGTTGAGACTTTCCCAGAACTCGCCTTCGCTCGTTTGCCCCTCACCGGTCGTGCAGAGCACGACTTCGTCTTTCTGAAAGCCTTCAGTGATGCCGAGAAGTTTCGCGCGAAGTGTCGCTTCAGCGGCACCGACGCTCTGGAGGAACTGTGTTCCCGTCGGTGACGACACCGAAACGATGTTCAGTTCTTTCTTTCCCCAGTGACTCGGCATCTGTCGTCCGCCAGAGTTCGGATCGCTCGCGGCGCCGACGGCGGAGAGCAGCATCTCCGTTGGCGTTTCGCCGAGCTGAAGACAGAGCGCACGATCTCGGTAGTAGAGAAAGAACCAGTCGTTGGCCGGCCGAAGCGCGAGGCCGGCGGCGACGCAAATGGCTTCATGGCCAGCGCCGGAGATCTGGAAGAAGATCTTGTTCTGGCCTTTGAGCTGGATTTCCTTGTCGTCCAGGCGCCGCGAAAGCAGCATCGTGCGGTAGGCGCCAACCAGCTGATCTGTCGTGAGGCCGCCGGCGCTCTTGCGCTCGGCTCGCGTCTGTGTGGCCATAGCCCAGCGAAGTCTCCGTGTCTGAGGGCGACGCGATTAAGGTAGCACGCTGCGAGCCCAAGCGGTTGATGGGTGATAGTGGCTCGTGGTTGGTGAGCAAGGAAGGCCGGCGAACTCAGCTCGCCGCTCATCCGAATCCACGATCCACCAACGACAGGCTACCACCCGGCCCTTTCGTCCGACCTCAAGCACTGGCATTCGACCTGCGTTTGGAGGCCACTAACCACTCCGACCGTGAGGACCTCGATGCGTAAGGCAGATGTGCATTGCACCTTTTGCGATCTGATTCACGGTGCGGGGGAGGCTTCCATCTGCTACGAGGACTCCGATGCACTGGCGTTCATGGACATTCAACCGGTGAACCCGGGCCACGTGCTTGTAGTACCCAGGCAACACCACGAGTCCCTCGTCGACACGCCGCCAGAGCTGGCGATGCATCTCTTTCAAGTCTCCATGAAGCTCGCCGGCGTGATTCGAAAGGTCACCAAAGTGGACGACATGAACATCGTCGTGAGTAGCGGGAAGACGGCCGGTCAGGACGTCTTCCACTATCACGTGCACCTCATTCCGCGTCGCGAAGAGGACGGCTTCGACATCCCGCTTCCCTTTGGCGGCTCGGAGATGCCGGATCGTACCCTGCTCGACGCGATGGCCGTGCGTATCATCGCCGCGCTGCGTGATCCGGTGCGCGGTCGTTGGAATGGTCATGACGGATTCGACGATCGCGAACAGGACGTTCCGAAGACGGCCGACGCGAGAGTGGCTTGAGTAACGAGCTTGTCAAACGCGCGTGACCCGAGAGACTTCTCGTACGTCTCCCTCTTGCGAGGCTGACGTACGCGTTGCATTTGTACGTCAGCGCGTGGCGCCCGGGAACCGGCCGCCGCGACGCGACACGGAGGCGAATGAGCGTCAGGAGTCGACTTCATAAGCGACATCCCGATACCGACGAGCGGCCACGCGAGCGGCCTGTGCGCTCGACCCTTCGACATCGCGTCTTTACGCTCTACGCGACGCCCCGCAGCGGGAACGACTCCCGCTGCGGGGCGTCGCTTTTTCAGCGAGGTGAAATTGTCTCCACGTCGACACTATCACCACGTCCGCCTTCCTCGTCTTCCTCGAACCTCGCGTCGCGACAAGCGCACGGAGCGCGCTTTTCGTGTAGCCTGCGGCCACCAGAAGCGTGCGATCAAGCACGCAATGATGCGTGACTGCTGCCGTCGGTGCGTGTACTGCGCCGCCCCGCTCGACTTCGACATCGCGACCATCGATCACGTCCTGCCGCTTGCCAAGGGTGGCATTCATGCGCCCGGCAATCTCGTCGCCGCTTGCGGTCGCTGTAATCGTCTCAAAGGCGATCTCCTTCCAACCGAATTCTTCGCCCGATATCCCTGGGCGGGATTGAACTTCATCCACTACGCACGCGCCGTGCACCGCGCCCTGAAGCGTTGCGCGCGCCGCGCCGTGAGCCTCGCCTACGCACGAGCTGCCTAACGAGTCATCGCGACCCCTCAACTCTCTGCCCCGCGCTCCTACGTCCCGTCAGAACTTCGCGTCCGGCACTCCCTGGGAGCCGATTGTCGGCTATTCTCGCGCTGTGCGCGTCGGCCAGTGGGTGCACGTCTCCGGCACCACCGCTACAGGAATCGACGGCAAGCTCGTCGGCATCGGTGACGCCGCCGGCCAAACCCGGCAGGCACTCGCGAACATAACGAGCGCTCTTACCCGGGCCGGCGCGCGCCTCGAGGACGTCGTTCGCACCCGCATCTACGTCGTGAACATCGCCCGCGACTGGGACGCCATCGGCCGCGCCCACGGCGACGTGTTCCGAGACATCCGCCCGGCGACGTCCATGGTCGAGGTGCGATCGCTCATCGATCCGAATATGCTCGTCGAAATCGAAGCGGAGGCGTGGTTAGGCGACTGAGCAACGGCACCAACCACCAATCACCGGCAACCGAGCTTCAGTAATCGACTGGCCGCAGATAGCTCTCATTGATCGCTGTCGGTGAGACCATCGCCACCGTAGGCAGTTTCCGCTTCCAATGCGTATTCTCTACTCGCTTCGTCACGAGGGCCACTTCATCCGCGTCGAACCCGTGCGCGATCAAATCCGCGCCACTATATCCGCTCAGCATCCAGTTGAGTAATTCGTCGGCTCTCGCGTAGCTGATGCCGAAGTCCCCCTCGTCCGTCTGGCCGACAACGAGGTCCGCCGTTGGCGGCTTCGCCACGATCACCTCCGGCACGCCGAGATGCCGCGCGAGCGCCCACACCTGCGTCTTGAACAGATCGCCTAACGGGTTGATCGGCGGTGAGTCGTCGGCATGCCACGTGAAGTAGCCGAACATTCGCTCGGTCTTGTTGCCGGTGCCCAACGGAATTGCCCGGTATTTCGCCGAGAGATCGAACAACGTGATCATCCGCATCCGCGCCATCACATTCCCGCGCCGGCCCCCATCGGCCTCGGGAACGTTCGCGAGGTAGCCATCGACTGCCGGGGAGATGTCCATCGTCTCGGCGCAGATCCCGAGCGCATCGATCACGAGCTGCGCATGCTCGAGACTCGCCGGGCTCGACGTCCGATATGGCATTCGCACGCCGACGACGTTCTTCGGACCGAGCGCGCGCGCCGCGAGATACGCCGTCACGGCGGAATCCACGCCGCCCGACACGCCGATCACCGCGGCGTGAAATCCGCGCTGCCGCATCTCTTCGCGAATGAACTCCGTGAGCCAGTCGCTCGTGAGCTTCGCGTCGATCTCGAGCGGCGACGGACCCTCCCTACGACTCGGCAGCGCCACGACGCGAAATGAGTGTTCGCTCACGTCTGCCTTCTTGCCCGGCGTGCGCCTCGACGTGGCACGTGGCGCTTCTATCGTTGGCTCGCAGGATGGCCCATCATAGCGGAGATTCGCCGGTGCGTGATTGCGCACCGCCTCGAGACTTGCGGCGAGATGCGGCGCCATCACCTCGAGATCGGCCACGAGCGGCATGTCGGCGCGTGCGCGTGTGACATCGGCGAGATCGATCGTCGCCGTCACGACCGCTTCCTCCCACAACGGACCTCGCCCACGGACTTCTCCCTTCGGTCCGGCCACGAGCGCCGAACCTGGAAAAACCTTGCCCCCCTCGCTGCCGACGAGATTCGCGAGCATCACGTACACGCCGTGCTCGTCCGCGATGTCGCGAATGAGCCGTTCCCATCGGCTCACGCTCGCCGGACCAGGCACATCGTCATCCTTCGGCCATGGGCCGCGGGCCGGCGGCGCCGAGCAGACGAAAATGACCTGTGCCCCGTCGAGGGCGGCGATCGTCGCTGTCATGCTGTGCCACGCATCCTCGCAGACGAGCAACGCGGCACGTCCCCACGAAGTATCGAACGCGCGCACTTCGGTGCCGCGCTCGACGAACCGCTCTTCGTCGAACAACCCGTATGTCGGCAGGAACATCTTTCGATGCACATGACGGATCTGCGGCTCGCCGTTTCCGAGCGTCACGTACATCGCGCTGTTGTACAGCTTGTTGTTCCAGATTTCGTAAAAACCGAGAGTGACGTCGAGTGGACGCGGAGTCCTCACGGCGGAGTGGTACTTTGAATCGAGCTCGCGCGCGAGCTCGCCTGCGGTCATCGCCTCCTCTCTCACGCCACCCTCGAGGAAGTAGCCCGTGAGCGCCGTCTCCGGTAGCGCGAGCACCGTCGGATACGGATCGAGCTCACCGAGTTGCGTTAATAGGCCGCCGAGGCGCTCCAGGTTCGCGCGAAAGTCTGCCTTTCGAGGTTTGAACTGGGCGATGGCAATATGTACGAGTGGTGCCATGCCTTAATTGTATCTTTGCTGTGCGCTCAGGGTAGAACTCCTCTGCATGTCTTCACATCGCAACAGACTCGTCATCCTCGTCGCTGCCGCGCAGTTAGCTGTTGGCGGCGGCCATCTCGCTTCGGCACAGAACTCCACGCATTCGACGGCCTCGTCACCTCCGGCAGCCGAGGTCGAGGCGTGGCAGATCGTTCCCCAGCCCCAGTCGTCGCTCGTATTCGCGCGCGACGGTTCACTCCTCGGCGAGGTCGGGCGGGAGTTTCGCACGAGCGTCGCGCTCCGGACGCTGCCAGCCTACCTGCCGCATGCGTTCATCGCCGTCGAAGACCAGCGCTTTTATCAGCACGACGGCGTCGATCTCATTGGCGTCGCCTCCGCGATCAAGGGGAAAATCTTTGGCGGTCGTCGCGGCGGGGCGAGCACGATCACGCAGCAGCTCGTCGGCAACATGCATCCCGACATCATCGATCGGCATGACCTCAGTTTATCGCGCAAGCTTCGCGAGCAGTCCGCTGCGCGAGAGATGGAGAAACACTATACGAAAGACCAGATCCTCGAGGCCTACCTCAACCAGGTGGATCTCGGCCACAACTGGTTCGGCGTCGAGGCGGCTGCGCGGCACTACTTCGGAAAGTCGGCATCTCGTCTCTCACTCGCCGAGGCAGCCACGCTCGCTGCGCTTCCGAAATCTCCAACTCTGTACGATCCGACGCGTTTTCCGACCCGCTCCAAGCAACGGCGCGACCTGATCCTCGGCCTCATGGCCGAGCAGGGCTATATCACCCACGAGGTCGCGGAAAGGGCGAAGATCGAGCCGATCGTGACCGCGCCCGAAGGCGGCACCTCGGCGCCCGCGCTGTATTTCGTCGACGCCGTTCGTCAGGCAGCGCAGCGCGCGGGAATCCCCGTCGCGAACGGCGGCTACCACATCTACACGACGCTCGACCCTGCGCTGCAGCGTGCCGCGGTCACGGCTCTCGTCGAGGGCGCAGCGCGCGTGGAGGCGCGGCCGGGTTATCGTCACCCCTCGTATGCGGTCGCGATGAAGACACACGCACCGTATCTCCAGGGCGCCGTCGTCGCGCTCGATCCGGCGACCGGAGACGTTCGCGCGCTCGTCGGCGGACGCAATTACGCGACGTCGCCTTTCGATCGCGTCTTCGCGCTTCGACAGCCCGGCTCCGCTATCAAGCCGCTCGTGTACGCGGCGGCTCTGGCAGATAGCATACCTGCGAATGCCATTATTCCAGACACGGCGCTGTCGATACCCATGCCGAGCGGGCCGAACTACCAACCCGGCAACGCGGACGGCCAATTCCTCGGGCCGATGACGCTGCACGAGGCGCTCGTTAAGTCACGCAATCCGGTCGCCGTCCAACTCGGGATGCGCGTCGGCATCGACACGATTGCCTCGCTGGCCCAGCGGTTAGGCATCAATTCGCCGATCGCGCCCGTTCCGTCGAGCGCGATCGGCGCTTCGGCCGTTCGTCCGCTGGAGCTCGTCACCGCGTACACCGCCTTCGCGAATCTCGGCTCGGTGGCGCAGGCTCGCTTGATCACTCGCATCGATGATCCCTCGGGTAAGCCGGCCTATGCCGCGCCCGTGGCGCCGCTGACGCCGGTGCTCGATTCGCGAGTCGCGTTCATGATTCGTCGCATGATGCAGGATGTGGCCGATCACGGCACAGGCGCGGCCGCGCGCCAGGCCGTTCCGTCGTCGATACCGGTGGCTGGCAAGACCGGAACGACGAACGACAACGCCGACGTCTGGTTTGTCGGGCTCACCCCCGATCTGGTTGGTGGCGTCTGGCTCGGCTTCGATCAACCGACGACGATCGCGGCCGGTGCAGCTGGGGGCTCGCTCGCCGCACCGATCTGGGGGCAGATGGTCGCACGATACTATGCGTCGTTAGGTTCCGCGGCGCCGGCGAACTCCGCGGCGTGGGACGTGCCGCCGCCCGGACTTGTTTACGCCGAGCTCGATCGCGATACGGGTGCGCTCGCGGATACGACGACGCCTCCGGCGCGCCGATATACCGAATTCTTCCTGCCTGGCACAGAGCCGGCAGCGCTCAAAAATGATCCGTGGCGCATGCCGCAGTTCGGTGCGCTCGTGTTCCAGTGAGCGATTTCTTCCAAGATCCGCCGCGCCTAACGAATCAGTACGCCGACGACCCGCTCCTCGCGTCGTACCTGCGCTGGCGCTTGCCGCAGGAGATGTTCGTTGAGATCGAGCCGTCGTTGCGACGCCTCGGTGAGCGAGCGGCAACGGATCTGCTCGCGCTCGATGGCGCTGCCGAAGCGTCCCCGCCGCGCCACGTGCCGTACGACGCGTGGGGGCGACGAATCGACGTCATCGAGACCTCCGAAGCCTGGCGCGCGCTCGACCGGATTGCCGCCGAGGAAGGGCTCGTCGCAATGGGCTATGAGCGTCGTCATGGAGCGCATTCGCGCGTCGATCAATTCGCTCGCCTCTACCTGTACGCGCCGTCCTCCGCCACCTATAGCTGTCCCTTGGCGATGACCGATGGCGCTGCGCGGCTTCTCGAGCTCTATCCCGATGAGATCACCACTTCCGTCTTCAAGCATCTGATTTCGCGCGATCCGCGCGCCTTCTGGACCTCCGGACAATGGATGACCGAACGCACCGGAGGCTCGGATGTGTCGGGGACTTCGACGATCGCACGGCTCGGCTCGGATGCGACGCCAGCGGAATATCGACATCGTCTCTACGGCACCAAGTGGTTCACCTCCGCGACGACGTCGCAGATTGCGATCACGCTGGCGTATATCGAGGGAGATGAGAATCTCAGCGTCTTCCTCGTTAGGCTACGGAACGATGATGGCACGCTTCGCAACATCCGTGTCAACCGGCTCAAGGACAAGTTGGGTACGCGTGCGCTTCCAACGGCCGAGCTGACGCTGGACGGCACGCCTGCACATCTCATCCGCGGGGAGGGGGAGGGCGTCCGCAAGATTGCCGCGATGTTCAACGTCACGCGCGTCTACAATGCGGTTGCGGCGGTCGCCGGAATGCGTCGTGCCATCGCGCTGGCACGTGACTATGCAGCGCGCCGAACGGCATTCGGCAAGCCACTACTGAATCATCCGCTCCATGCCGAAACGCTCGCCCTCATGGAGCTCGAGTGGCGAGCCGCGTTCCTGCTCGCATTCCACGTCGTCGAATTGTTAGGCAGACAGGAAGCAGGCACGGCGACGAGCGAAGAGCTCTCCCGGTTACGGCTGCTCATTCCTGTCGCGAAGCTCTACACGGCCAAGCAGGCGGTGGCGATTGCCAGCGAGGCCGTCGAGTCGTTTGGCGGCGCTGGGTATATCGAGGACACCGGAATTCCTCGCCTGCTCCGCGACGCTCAGGTGCTGTCCATTTGGGAAGGAACGACGAACGTCCTGAGCCTCGACGTCTTACGCGCGCTCGAGAAGACGAATGCGCTTGACGCCTTCATTCACGATGCCCAGCACCGCCTCGCCGCGATTCATGCGGAATCGCTCACGACCGCCGCCGTCCACGTCCGCGCAGCGCTGCGCGCGATCGAATTATTTGGCGAGAGTGCCGAAGAGCAAGGGCGCGTTTACGCCGAGGTGCGCGCTCGTGCGTTCTCCTATGCCATCGCGCGAACGACGGCAGCGCTGCTGCTACTCGACTATGCACATCGGTCGAGCACGTTAGGCGGTGATCAATCGGCCGTCATTGCCGCCAGCCGATGGTGCTCCCGCGACTTGGCGCCAATCGAAAACGACGAAGGGCCGGTGCCGTCGCCGCTGCTGATCGGCTGACGGACCGGCCCTTCGACGAACAATCCGCGCGCTAGCGAGCGGCCGCTGCTTCCTCTTCCTCTTCCATCAGCGTTTTTTCCGCCGGACCGTGGGCCGTTGGCATCGGCAGCAGCGCGATGTCGAAGACTTCGTCCAGGGTGGACACACAATGGAAGCTGAGCTGAGTGCGGACATCCTCCGGGATATCCTCCATGTCGGCGTCGTTGTCCTTTGGCAGGATGATGTTCGTGATGCCCGCTCGGTGAGCCCCAAGGACCTTTTCCTTCACACCACCGATCGGAAGTACGCGCCCGCGCAACGTGATTTCACCCGTCATCGCGACGTCCTTTCGCACTGGGCGGCCGGACATCGCACTCACGAGCGCCGTCGCCATCGTGACGCCGGCCGAGGGACCGTCTTTGGGGATTGCGCCCGCCGGAACGTGCACGTGAACTTCGATTGATCCAAGCCGATCCTCTGGGATCTGGAGCGTTGACGCATGCGTGGCCGCAAAGGTGAGCGCAGCGCGTGCGGACTCCTTCATGACGTCGCCGAGCTGGCCAGTGAGTATCAGTGAAACATTGCCCCACCCGCTCACCTGGCTCTTCTCGCTGTCTGAGCTACGCTGGCCGAAACCGTAGAGCCTCCGGATCGCCGCTTCGACGAACATGATGTCGCCACCAGCCGGTGTGTAGTACATACCGGTCGCGACGCCGATCTCGTTTTCCGTCGCTGCACGCTCCGGATGCACGCGAGGCCGACCGAGCAGCGTACGCACTTCCTGTGCGTCGATCTTGCCGTCCTCGATCATCTGCTGATCGCCAGAGGCCAGCCGTCGCGCGACTTTCCGCGCAACGGCACCGATCTGCCGCTCGAGCTGACGTACGCCGCTCTCGCGCGTGTAATTGCTGATCACCATTGCGACTGCGTCGTCCGTCATCGCGACGTTCTTGTCGCCGAGGCCGGACTCCTCGAACTGGCGCGGAATGAGGTAGCGTTTCGCGATCTCGGCCTTCTCTGCCTCGGTGTAGCCCGCGAAATCGACCATCTCCATTCGATCGAGCAGCGGTCCCGGAATGTTCTGAACGAAGTTGGCGGTGCAGATGAACAACACTTCGCTCAGATCGAACGGTACACCGAGATAGTGATCGGTGAAGTTGTCGTTCTGCGCCGGATCGAGCACCTCGAGGAGTGCGCTCGCCGGGTCGCCCTGGAACGAGATACCCAACTTGTCGACTTCGTCAAGCAGGAAGACGGGGTTCTTGGTCCCTCCCTGCTTCATCCCCTGAATGATTCGGCCCGGCATTGCGCCGACGTACGTCCGACGATGCCCGCGGATATCCGCTTCGTCACGCGCGCCGCCTAACGCCACGCGCACGTACTCGCGACCTAACGATCGCGCGATGGATTTCGCGATCGACGTCTTGCCGACACCCGGCGGTCCGACGAAGAGCAGGATCGGTCCCTTCGCCATGGCACGTGACTTCGCTTCTTTGGGATCCGTGATGGTTCGTTCGTCGTCTGACGTGACGAGCTGCGGCGTCGCATCCTCTTTCGACGCCTTCATCTTTGCGACGGGCAGCTCACCTGTCTTCGTCATCTCCTCGGCCAACTGCTGCGCGCGGAGCTGTCGGACCGCGAGGAACTCGAGCACGCGATCCTTCACGTCCTTGAGACCGTAATGGTCCTCGTCGAGCACCACCTCCGCATGCTGAAGGTCGAGGTTGTCGTCGGACCGGTTGTTCCAGGGGAGCTCGGCGATCCACTCGAGATACGTGCGGATCACCTGCGCTTCCATGGACTCCCGTCCAGCGCGCTCGAGGCGACCGATCTCCCGCTCCACTTCCTGCCGCGCCTCTTTCGGAAGCTGCAGCTTGTTCAGCTTGTCACGGAGCTCGGCGATTTCCTTGGATTGATCGTCGTCGCCCAGCTCCTTCTGAATCGCCTTCATTTGCTCGCGCAGATACATCTCGCGCTGGCGCTCTCCCAGCTCCTCCTGCACCTGCGACTTGATCTCCTCCTGCATCTCGAGCAAGCCAATCTGCCGCTGGACATGCACAAGGACCCGACGCAGGCGCTCCTCGACGCTGAGCGTCTCGAGCAACCCCTGCTTTTCCGGCGGAGGAAGTTCGATGTAGCCGGCGACGAGATCCGCGAACCTTCCCGGATCGGTCACGGCATCAAGCACTTGGTGAACGACCTCCTCGGGAAGGCCACGGCGTTCGCCGAGCTCTGCGGCGCGCTCGCGCAACTCCTTATGGAGGGCGATGAACGCCGGATCGTCCTCGTTCGCCGGCTTCATCTCGTCCACCGGCATCGCGACCGCGCTGAGATATCCCTCGGTAACCGAGTATTGCAGCGATGTCGCGCGCTGCTCACCCTGAAGCAGCAACTGTACTCCGCCGAGTCCCCGCTGGATCTGTCCGATCCGAGCGATCACTCCCATCGAGTAGAGAATGTCAGGAGTGGGCTCGTCTGTGTTGTCACGCTGTGCTACCGCAAACACGAGTCGTTCGCTTTTCAGCGCGGCTTCGATGGCGCGGAGCGTACCGGGTCGGCCAGCCGCGATCGGGGCAGTCAAGCCCGGAAAAATCACCGTTCCCCGCAACGGGAGAACAGGTAGAGTCTGGCGTTGAGCCATGGTACCGACCTTTATTAATTGTCGAAAGTGCGAAACGCGTCAGGCAGCAGTACGTACGAACGCCTACTGTCATGAATGCGCGTTGATGATGGCGAATTCGCACACTCCATTCCAGCACCGGTCACGCGTCCCTAACTCGAAGCGGCGTATTGCCTAATGCTGCCTCGAGATCGCACCTGGCGCGACTCGGCGTTGGAAGGTGGCTCGGAGCGCGTCAGCGTGGCAGGAATTGCAACTTCCAAACGACGTGAGGACGTAGTCCACCTGCCGCGAAGGCGCGCGTATCTCCTTTCCAGAACTATGGCTGCGTGCTAGAATGCCTCATTCTCGCTTGGCCAGCGGAGTTGTCCGTGTTGCTACCCGAGCCCCTCGAGTGTCCGACCCAGTAGTTTCGTCCGCAGACTCCGAGCTGCGCGCGCATGTCGAGCGCGTGCTGACCGATCACTATGAGCTGGACTCGGAGATTGGACGCGGTGGGATGGGCATCGTCTACCGTGCCAAAGATCGGCGGCTAAAGCGTACCGTTGCCATCAAGCTTTTGCCGCCCGAATTGGCATTTCGGAGTGACATCAAGACTCGCTTCCTTCGTGAAGCCGAGACGGCCGCCCAGCTCAGCCATCCGAACATCGTACCGATTTATACAGTCGACGAGACCGAAGGGCTCGTCTATTTCGTGATGGCCTACGTCGACGGGGAGAATCTCGCCAAGCGTATCTTCGAGCGCGGGGTCCTACCAACGGAAGAGGTCCGTCGAATTCTTCGCGATGTAGCCGACGCACTCGCTTACGCACACGAGCGCGGCGTCGTTCACCGCGACATCAAGCCCGATAACATCATCATCGCTGCCCAAACTGGCCGGCCGATGGTCACGGATTTTGGTATCGCGCGCGCCGTCAGCGACGGCGATTCGCGCCTTACCGCGACCGGGATGGCCATCGGGACTCCTGCGTATATGTCACCAGAGCAGGCAGCCGGCGAACGGACGATCGACGGCCGAAGCGATCTCTATTCGTTAGGGATCGTCGCCTATCAGATGTTGGCTGGTGAGCCGCCGTTCGTGGCCGGCAGCACTCCGGCGATGCTCGTCAAACACATATCCGAACGGCCGCTTCCCATTCAGCAGCGGCGTGCCGACATGCCTGAGGATCTGGCTCGCGCAGTGATGCTGCTGCTCGAGAAGGATCCGGCGAACCGGTTCCCATCCGCATCGGCGCTCGTTGCCGCGCTCGATACCGGCAACATTCCCTCGATTGCGCCTCGGACTTCGGGCGCTGCGGCGCCGAGCGATTTCGCCGCCTCCGACGGATACGGTGCGACGTCGTCGCGGGCACAATCGAACCGCACGAGCGGCGACGCCGGTTACGCTCCCGCGCACTTCGCCGACGCCGAGATTTTCTCTCCCACCGTGGAGGACATGGCGCGCTGGGAAGCCGAGCCGGTGCAAAAATTCCGGCGGAAGCTCGCGCCGTATCTCTTCGTCAATGGCGTCATAGTCATCGCGTCACTGGTCGGTGAGCGTGATTACTTCTTCTTCACGGTCATCTGGAGCATTTACATGGCGTTCAAGTACGCCAAGCTCTGGGCGGATGGCTACGATTGGCGCGACGTATTCCGTCAGCCGCGGGAGCGCGAGTTGCTCGAGGTCGTTGACGACGGCTTAGGGCGTGTGCGCGCTCTCTTCGACAGCAAACAGCGCAACCGTCTCCGCGAGGAAAAGCGGGCACGGCGGCTCGCTCGGCGGGCAGGGCGCATATCAGTCGAGCGCTCGCCTTCCGCTTTCGCTTCCACCAACTCGCGTATGAGTGGTGGTATGGCACTCGGAAGCGGTCGTAGCGCCGATGTCGTCGCGCAGGCGGCGCGAGACCGCGACGAGATCCGACGTATCCTCGACACGCTGCCGCCAACCGAACGGGCCCGACTGTCCGATGTGCTACGGTCGTCGCTCGCGTTGTACGACAAGATCGAGGCGCTCGCTCTCTCCCTCTCGTCGATTGAGCGGAGTCTTGCACCTGGTGCAAAGGAATCAGTAGACGCGGAGATTTCGCGTCTCGAGGGCGCGGCCAATCCGCTCGAAGGCGCGGCGAGCGACGAGCGCGTTCGACGACTGGCGCATTTGCGCCGGCAGCGTCGCGCGATGGCTGATCTCGTCAGGCGCCGCGACGAGGCGGCCGAAAAGCTCGAGACGTGTGCGATCGCGCTCAACAACATGCGTCTGGACATGGTCCGCCTGCGGGCGGGAACGCAGACGCATGAGAACGTCACGACGTTGGCCGTGAATGCGATGTCGCTCGCGGAGAGCGTCGATAGCGCACTCTACGTGGCGGATGAGATGGGACGGCTTGGGCAGCGCCGTTCGGCGCGCTCGACGGCGGGTCCGTAGCGCCACGCCTCGCGGCGGGCCTACCGGGTATCACGCATCGTGACCGATTACTTGCACGACCGCGTCGTCGCCGCGGTGGGCGATCAGTACCTGATCGAGGCAGAGATCGGCCGCGGCGGCATGGCCGCCGTCTTTCGTGCGCTCGATCTGAGGCTGCATCGACGCGTCGCGATCAAGGCGCTGCCGCCGGAACTGGCGTTCAACGCTGACGTTCGCACGCGGTTTCTGCGTGAGGCTCAGACGGCGGCGCAGCTCAGCCATCCGAACATCGTTCCGATCTACACCGTCGACGAGCGAGGCGGCGTCGTCTTCTTCGTCATGGCGCTGGTCGACGGCGAAAGTCTCGCCGGGCGGCTCTCGAGGCAACCGCGACTTTCTATCGATGCCGTTCGACGCATCCTCAGCGAAGTCGCCGACGCGCTCGATTACGCGCACGCGTGCGGGGTCGTCCATCGCGACATCAAGCCGGACAACATCCTGCTCGATCGGACGACCGGCCGCGCGCTCGTTACCGATTTCGGCATCGCGCGAGCGGCGGCCGGCGACGCTCGCCTGACGCAGACTGGCGTTGCGGTGGGCACGCCGGCGTACATGTCGCCCGAGCAGGCAATGGGCGAGCGCGAGCTCGACGGCCGAAGCGATCAGTACTCGTTAGGTATCGTCGGATATCAGATGCTGGTGGGGCAAACGCCGTTCAAGGCGGCGAACACGCCGGCGATGCTGGTGAAGCATCTGTCCGAGATTCCGCGCCCGGTGTACGAAAGCCGTCCGGATGTTCCGGTGCAGCTCGCGTCCGCGATCGATCGGGCGTTGTCGAAAAAGCCCGAAGATCGCTGGCCGAGCGCCGGCGCGTTTCGGGATGCCGCGGTGGCAACGAGCAGCGCGCCAGCGCCCGCGCCGAGTGCTCCGCCGCCTGCGCTCGCGGCACCGATGCCTAACGGCTCCGGCCGAGCTGATCTGCTCCGACCGGGTGAAACGATGCGCCGCGTCATGATGCTTGGCGACGACGTACTGCCTGCGCTTCCGGCGTCGCCGATCGGCATGAGCCGGCGAGAGTGGAAGGACTGGGCTCGTCAGCAACGGCGAATGGCTCGCGATCTGGCGCGGGGCGCCATTTCCTCGGCGGCGGAAGCGGTCGACGAAAGTGGGGTGCGTTGGTACGCCATCGAGCGCCGCGTGCTACGCTTCCGACGGCGTTTGGTACAGACCCTTGTACTCGTTCCTGCGCTGTTTGCCATCAACTTCGCGATGCAAGGGTTTCCCTGGTTCATCTTTCCGTCGATTTTCCTTCTGCTCTCCTTGCTGACGAACGCGGGAAATCTCTGGGCGGACGGCATCAGTCCCGTGGACGCCTTACGAGGTGGTTGGCGCGACCGAATCCGCGCTTCACTCGGTGTTTCGCCCCTCCCTGCCCGGGCCCCCGTCCCTGCTCTGCCGCTGCGGTCAGCGGCGGATGCGGCTGCCGCGATAGTCCCGCCGGACGT
The DNA here is from genome assembly GCA_036496605.1 of Gemmatimonadaceae bacterium. Classification (NCBI taxonomy): domain Bacteria; kingdom Pseudomonadati; phylum Gemmatimonadota; class Gemmatimonadia; order Gemmatimonadales; family Gemmatimonadaceae; species Gemmatimonadaceae bacterium. The sequence continues at coordinate 159,371 of DASXKV010000003.1, forward strand.
GCTGGCCGGCGCGCACGGCAGTGTGGTTCGACGAGCCGTCGCCGACAGCGCCCAGATACGTGATATCATTAGCAAGTTGTCACAGCTCGAGCGTGAGATGCTGCCCGACGTCGCGCCTACTATCGACGGACTCGTCGAGCGCGTCGCGTCGTTGGCCGTAACGCTGCATCGGCTCGATGCCGACGTCAGCGGAACCTCGCTCGGCGCGCTCGACGAGCGTATCGCTCATGCCGAGCGCGACACTCGTGACGCGGACAACGATCGGCGCCTTGCCTTGCTTCGCCGGCAGCGCACGACGCTGCACGATCTCCTCGAGCGACGCCGGACGCTGCTCGATCAGATGGAGAGTGCGAGTCTCACACTTCAGAATCTCAAGCTCGATCTGCTGAAGCTTCGCTCCGCCGGCGTTGGTTCGGCGCTCGAGGACGTGACCAGCGCGACGAGAGAAGCACGCGCGCTTTCTCGCGACATTGGGCATCTACTCGATGCAGCGGACGACGTTCGCAAACTGTGAAACGTGCGTCGCGCTCGCGAACGCAGGGGCGCGAATTGTGTAGAACGAGACGTCCTCGCACCTTTCCCAGAACTCTGTGCGCCTTCGCGTAATTCGAACTTCACTCATCGGGCTCGCCGTTGCCGGCGCTTGCACGGGGTCGGACGTGCGCGCGCATCCCGAAGGCGCTCCCTCGCCCGAAGGCGCGGGTGCATCACCGAAGGACAGCGTCGTCGCGCACCGGGACAGCGTCGTCATCCCCGACTCGATTCGTCGTCCGCCAGCACCGCTCGTTGCAACGCCGAATCCGGTCCGGGGGCTGTACGTGAATCGCTGGGCCGCGATCGGCGATCGCATGTGGCAATTGATCGACGTTGCCAAGCGCACTGAGGTCAATGCGCTCGTCATCGATGTCAAAGACGATCGCGGCCTCGCGCTCTATCACTCACAAGTTCCGCTCGCGAAGGAGATCGGCGCGGACACGACACGGCCAATGTCGTATCGCCGATTGCGCGCCGTTCTCGATACGCTGCGCGCGCACGACATCTATCCAATAGCGCGTATTGTCGTCGCCAAGGATCCATTGCTCGCGGCGGCGAAGCCCGAATGGTCCATTAAACGAAAGCGCGACAGTCTGCCCTGGCTCGACAAGAACAATCGTCCATGGCTCGACCCGACTCATCCCGGGGTGTGGAAGTACGCCGGCGATCTCGCGGCCGAAGCGGTGAATCTTGGATTCAGTGAAGTGCAATTCGACTACGTCCGCTTTCCGGACGAGGACCGATTGATTCGTGAGGCGTATTTCCCGCTCATGAATGGCCGTGTCCGCGCGCGGGTCATTCACGATCAGCTCAGTTATTTGCACACGCTCATCAAGCCGCTCAAGGTTCCGATGACGATCGACGTGTTTGGTTTGAGCGCGACCGACACGACCGACATGGGAATTGGCCAGAAATGGGAGATGTTCGTCGATCAGGTCGACGTCGTGCTTCCGATGGACTACCCCTCCCACTTCGCGCCCGGCACCTTCGGGCTCGGCAACCCGAATGCTCACCCGTACGCGACGCTCGGGCATGCGCTCCGAGATGCGAAGAATCGCAGCGCCGGCATCCCTAACGCCGCGCGCATCGTGCCCTGGTATCAGGCCTTCACGTTAGGCGCACCGCGCTATGGCGTAGCAGAAATACTGGCTCAAATCCGCGCCGGCCACGACAACGGCATCGACAGCTGGATGCTCTGGAATCCAGGGAGCAAATACGCCGTGGATGCATTGAAGCTTCAGGCGGACAGCGCAACTGCGGTGAGCGCACCCGACCGCCGGCGGAACTGAGCAACAGCGCGACTGCGGTGCCTCCACCAGTTGCGCGGTTCAGCTTTTTCTAATCAATAGCTCCGCGATCGCGTCTCCGACTTTTGCCGGCGCATCCTCGGGCGAGAAGTGACTCGCCGTCGGAATGACCTCGAGAGTTGCTCCTGGAATCGCGTCCTGCAAACGGTGCCCGATGTCGGGAGGGAGAAAGGGATCGTGCCGGCCCCAGACGATGGAAGTTGGAGCAATGATCTCCTTCAGCCGCGGCGCGACGGCGACGGTGTCCGTGGCATCGAGCGCGATAAGGTGCTCCATAAAGGCATTTCGGCCGTCGGCGCTGGCGAACGGACGCACGTAGAGCTCTATCGATCTGACTCCCCGATCGTGATCCTGATAGCCGCGCAGCAGATCGCTGCGCAGGACTGAAAGCAGCCAAGTGGCAGGAAGATGTCGAGTCAATGGCAGCATGGCGCGCGCAAGCTTCACGTCGCGCGTGGGCCATTCCTTGAACGCGACCGAATCAACCAGGCATAGCCGGGACACCCGCTGCGGATAACGCACCGCGAGCCACTGCGCGATTCCGCCACCAATGTCATGTCCCACAACGCAGGCGTAGTTGATCCCGAGCAGATCCAGCAACTCGATTACTCGGTCCGCGTGCGCCCGAATGCCTACGGGCCGGCCGAGGGGACGATCGCTGCGCCCGTATCCGAGCAAGTCGACGACGACGACGCGGTGGCCTGTTGGAACGAGCGGAACGACGTCGCTCCAGAGATGACCCGACGTCGGGAATCCGTGGAGAAAGACAACGGGCTCGCCCGCTCCCCGCGTGCCAGCCGCGTAGTAGTAAATGCGAACGCCGTTCAGGTCGACGAACTCACCGCGCATGCAATAAAAAAGCGACGGGCTGCCGACACCGGCAGCCCGTCGTCACCATTTCGCCGTGCTAAAGGGAGCGCGCGCAAGCGCGCGCGACCCAAATAAGCCTTACTGGCCCTGGGGCCGGCGATTCTGCATCGCCTGACGCATATCCTCGTAGTTCTTGTCGAAGACCTTTTTTTGGTCGTCCGTCAGGATCGCCTTGAGCTCGTCGCGCTGCTTCTCATTAAGCTCGCGGCTCTTGGCGCGCATCTCCTGCTGATCGCCACCGCCGGAACGGAGCGCCTGCATCTGCTCACGATACTTCGCCTGGATCGAATCGGACTTCGCCTGCTGGGCAGGCGTGAGCGTGATGTCCTTGTACAGCGCGGCAGCCATGTTTCGGCGCCCGCCCTGCTGCTGGCCATCCTGCGCTTGCGCGACGGTCGTCACGCCGAGGAACATCGCAACGGCCATAATCGCCAACCGGACTGTCTTCATGGGGTCTCCTAAAGTGGGGTAGTTAAAACGCCACGCGTTCGACCGGCGGCCGCCGGCCTGATGGGTGCGCCAATGCCACCGCGTAGGTAAACCGGATGGACCATTTCTGTGCATGTGGCCCCTAGCGCATGGTTCGAAAACTGCTATGCTTAGCCGCCCTCAGCAGGGCGGTTTCCTCGTTCTGCGACGCCGTAGTACCGGACACTCGAGCATGTCGCGAGCGCCCCAGTGACTTTGCCGCCGCCGAGCACTACCGCCACACCTTCGATTTCGCCGCTCCCGGCACCGGCCGTTCTTACGCCGGTCCGCTTTCCGCTGAGTTGGCTACTGGAACATGCGTCCGCGCCCGTTCGCTATCGGGCGATGACGGAAGTAGCTCGCCTACCATCGCAGTCTGCCGACCGACTTTCGTTCCTTCCCTTTACGCACCGGCCCGCGCTGATGTTGGCGATGCTGCAGGCGTCCGACGGCACATGGAACCACAGCATGTTGACCGTTCCAGCGCTGCGCGCGGAGCAATTCGAGGAGGTCGGGACGATCAGCGCGGTGCGCCGCCTGCTCGAGTACGGCTGGGACAAGGATACTCCGCCATTGTTGTTGGCGCGCCGCGTTCTCTTTCGATTGCTCGCCGAGGACGAGGATCCGGAGTGGTTGTTCGAGTTTGGCGTGAAGGGAGGGGCAGGCACCGTGGACGAGGACCTCGCGCGACGCGGCCGCGCGATCTTGCGCGAAGCCGCAGCCGCGGCACTGGCGCAGGCTGGTTACGAGGGTGACCCGCGATTGCGCGGCGCGGCGAAGCGAATCATCGAGCGGATCGCGGGCTATCTGCGTTCGCCGCTGGCGCAAAAGCCATTCGTACGCGTCGCGAATCAGCACGTCTTGGCGCCGGAGGCCGCGCCGCCATCGATCTTCGCGTTGCTCATGCTCGCGTACATGCCGCTGTTCCGCACGGAGCATCATGACGCGATGGATCGCCTGTACCAGCACCTCGGACAGGTCTTGCCGCGTCAGGAGCCTTTCCAGCTCTGTGGCAAGAAGGTCATGGAACAGCCTCATCTCGTGCTTGGTGATTTGCTCCCGAATCGCAACATCGCCGACGCTGACGTTCCCTTCGCGATGATGTGGCTCGAGCTTGTTGCGCGTCTCGGCTTCCTCCGTCGCAACGAGAACTGGTCGAAACTGTTTGACCGTTTTCTCGATGACCGCGATCAGGAAGGGATCTGGCACCCGCACAAGGGAACGAGCATTGCGCGGTCGGCGAATCCGGTGGTGTGGCCCGTCTATCCGCTGGAGGAGAGTCAGTCCGGCGACGAGCGCTGGACGGATATCACGTTCCGGCTCGGTCTCATCGCGCGCGTGACCGGTCGAACGATCGAGATCGCCTAACGACGGTCGGGTTGGCGTTGCGCGTGCGAGGACGACTAGGTCCGTCGGCCATGTATCCTGCCGGCGTGAGCGCGATTGAGCAGAGAATGATCGCGCTTCCGAGCGGCTTGCGCCTCCGCGTTCTCGAGTCGGGCGCATCGACGGCGGAGCCCGTGCTCCTGATTCACGGCTGGGGTGCCTGCGTCTACACGTTTCGATTCACGCTCGAGGCGCTGGCGCGCGCCGGTCGGCGAGCGTTGGCCTTCGATCTTCGCGGCCACGGCCTGTCCGACAAGCCGGTTGGCCGCAACGAATACGCGACCGACGAGCTACTCGGCGATGTGCGCGAGCTGATGGAGACTCTCGGCGTCGCGCGGACGGACGTCCTCGGTCATTCTCTCGGCGGCAGCCTTGCCCTTCGCTTCGCGCTCGCGCATCCCTCTCGCGTTAGGCGACTCGCGCTGGCGGCGCCGGTCGGTATCGCCAGCGTGCCCCTTCGCTCGATGGCACGTGTTCTCGCGCCGAGTTTCACGGATCGCTTCGCGCGTTATTTGCCGCCACGGTGGCTTACCGGCATCCTGCTCCGGGGTGCCTACGGTGATCCCAGCCGGCTGACCGAGAGAACGGTCGACGAGTATTGGGCGCCGTCGCAGTTCGGCGAGTACTACCGCGCGGTTCGAGCGCTGCTCGATCGCTACACATGGGCGCCCCTCCTCCCGCGGGATCTTTCAAAGGTTACTCAACCAACGTTGGTGATCACCGGCTCGGCCGATCGTCTCATACATGGTGCGGAGCGAGGCGCGGCAGTGATTCCCAACGCGAAGGTGGTGTCAATCGCGGGTGCGGGTCACCTCGGGATCGAAGAATGCGCGGAGGAGTTCAATGAGGTACTCGTGCGCTTTTTTGGCGGTGAAAGATTTTTGTAGCGCTAAGTAGCACAACGGGTTAGATTGATCTGTCCATGTTTCCGGGGCGCCGCTGCGCCCCGTGGGTGAGAAAGCGTCGGTCCCGGGACACAGCGTGATCCTGGGTGTGCGGCCCCGACGCGATGCGAGTTGGAGTCAATGGCAACAGCGACAATCGAAGCAGAAACGATCGAGTCCGCAGCGGCGTTTGGGGCCCTCGGACTCGGCGGCGAAGTCCTCGGGGCGGTTCGCGATGCGGGCTACATCGAGCCGACGCCCATTCAAAGTCAGGCAATTCCGCTCATACTGAAGGGCCGCGACGTCATGGGCCTGGCTCAGACGGGCACCGGCAAGACCGCCGCATTCACTCTCCCGATCATCGAGCGGCTTGCGGGCGGACCGAGGCGGACGCGTGTCCTCATCTTGACGCCGACCCGCGAACTGTGCGTTCAGGTCGAGGCGAGCTTCAGGAAATACGCTCGTTATGCGCCGGTCGCAGTGGCATCGGTATACGGCGGCGTGCCGCTGGACCCGCAGGAAAAGCAACTGCGCGCTGGCGTCGACGTCGTCGTCGCGACGCCCGGCCGACTGATCGATCATCTGGAACGGCAGAACGTTTCGTTCGACGATCTCGAGGTCCTGGTGCTCGACGAGGCGGATCGCATGCTCGACATGGGATTCGCGCCGCAGATCAGCCGCGTCGTGAGCAACGTTCCGCCGTATCGGCAAACGCTCTTGTTCAGCGCAACGATGCCGCCCGAAGTGGAGGCGCTCGCGCGGAAGTACCTGCGAAAGCCGGTCGTAGTCCAGGTCGGACGCCGCTCCGCAGCAGCAAATACGGTGAAGCACTACGTCTATCCGGTGCCGCGCGAGCGCAAAAGCGCGTTACTCGCGGACCTGCTGAAGCGCGAGGCGATGGAATCGGTGCTCGTCTTCACGCGCACGAAGCACGGAGCGGACCGGGTCGTTAGGCATCTCGAGCGGGATGGGATTCAGGCGATGGCGATGCACGCCGACAAGACGCAATCGCAGCGGACGCGCGCGCTCGAGGATTTCAAGTCCGGACGTGTGCGCGTGCTCGTCGCGACCGATATCGCGCAGCGCGGCCTCGACATCTCGGGGATCACGCATGTCATCAACTACGATGTGCCGCAGCAAGCCGAGGACTATGTCCATCGCATCGGGCGCACTGGTCGCGCGGCGAGCGAGGGCGACGCGTTCACCTTCATGTCGCCCGACGAAATCGCGATGGTGCGTACCATCGAGCGTGTGATCGGACAGGAGATTCCGCGGATTTCTGTTCCCGGCTTCGATTTCGGTACCGTCGCCGCCGACTGATCGTGCCGTGAAGAATCAGTGCCTGCGCGTCACCGCGCCGGCATTGACCAGTTCCGGGCCTGGCTCGTCCTCAGAGAGCCATGCTCGGACTCTCGCCCTGGATCGCGCTCGCTGCGTTCGCACTCGCCGTGCTCGCCGTGCGGCTTCTTCCGTCGGTCAACGCGACCGGCATTGAGCGAGCACTAAACAGCCGCTGGGCGCCGCTCGTCGCCGGCCTTGCTTCTGGCGTCGTGTCGTGGTGGCTGTGGGGCTCGCTTTCGCGAACGCCAGTGATTCACGACGAGTCCGCGTATCTCTTGCAGGCGCAGCTGTTCGCGCATCTTCGGTGGACGGGCGCGGCGCCGCCGATTCCGGAGTTCTTCGAGCAGCTGCATGTGCTCGTCGACGGCGCGCTCGCCTCGAAGTATCCGCCCGGCAACTCGCTCGTGCTCACGCTTGGTGTGCTCTTGGGCGTTCCCGGTCTGCCGGTTGTTCTTCTGAATGCGTCTGCCGGCGCCCTGATGTATGTGCTGGCGCGTCGCATCTCTGGAGGCGTGGTTGCTCTCTTCACGTGGGTGGTGTGGCAATCGTCGTTTCCCGACATCTATTACCACGCCAACTACATGTCGGAGAGCGTGACCGGACTAACGTGGCTTATGACGTGGTGGGGGATTCTTCGATGGCGCGATGGCGACGGGCGTAGATGGCTCGTCGTTGCCGCTGCCGCCGTCGCGTGGTGCATGATAACACGCCCGGTGACCGGCCTCGCACTCGGCATGGTCGCGATGAGTGTCGTCTCATGGCGCTGCCGAAGGACTCGCGCGTGGCCGGACCTCGTGCCGGCGGTGAGCGCCGCCGCATTCATTCTCGCGATCATCCCGCTCTGGAGCTGGCGCACGACTGGCGACCCACGAGTCATGCCACTGACGTACTACACAAAAACCTACGTGCCATTCGACAAACCCGGCTTCGCCTCGGGCGCTGACGATCGGCCGAGTGCACGATTGCCGCGCGATCTCCTCCGCATCCAGTACGCGTTCTATCAAGAGCATCTGCGCCACACGATTGCGAACCTGCCGAAAATCGCGTGGGCGCGAATCACGATGCTCGATCGCGACGCCTTCTACGAATGGCGCGGCGGATTGCGTCTCTTCGCGCTCCTTGGTCTGCTCGCGCTGAGCGTCGAGGGATGGATCGCGCTCGTCGCCTTCATCGCGCAATTCGTTCTCTATCTCTCCTACGCGCACCCCGCGTGGTGGACGATGTACTACGTGGAGTGCACCCCGGTTCTTGCCTTCATTACCGCGTTGGGCATGACGCGAGTACTCGCTTCCGTGTACCGAGCGAAGCCCGTCGGAAGCGTCGCGCTTCCAAGGAGCCTAACGCGGACAGTCGCCGCGATGCGAATGGCGCTGGCTTCGCCGGCGGCCACCGACGGTCGGCGGTTGGCGACCGCGGCCCTCGTCATCGCCGCCGTGGGTCTCGTTGCGACCGGCGCGGTCACGCGACAGGTCAAGGTGACGCTGGGGCAGGACCACTCCTTCTACGACGCATTCGCGCAACTCGTCAGGCAGATTCCCGAGAAGCAGGCGATCGTGTTCGTTCGCTACACCGACAAGCATCCGGACGGGTTGAGTCTGGTGCGGAACGTTCCGGACCTCGACCAGGCGCCGGTGTGGACGGTGTACGACCGGGGTGAAGACAACGCGCGATTGATGGCGCTGGCTCCAGATCGCGCACCTTACCTCTTCGACGAGAAGAGCTGGAGCCTCAAGCCACTGAATGAGCCACGCCGACAGGAGCTGTCTCGCTCCAGGGCGCCGACCGCCGACTCGCTCAGGGTACTACAAGCAGGCCAACGTCGCCGTTGAAGCTGTCGCGACGCGTCGGCAATCCCGGCGGCGCGAGCCACGCACCACCGTCGAGACGCACGTTGATCTCGTGCACGCCGGCAGATACCGGAAGCGTGATATCCCAGATATCGCGGCCGCGGCGCATCAGCACGAGCGGCGTCCAGTCACTAAAGTCTCCCATCACTTCGACGGTCTCCACGCCGCCCACGCGAACCGTAAGCTTCTGCGTGCCTGTCGCGAGCGAACGAACCTCGAACTCGCGAACGGCGGCCAGCGTCCTCGGCGCAACCGGAACGGTGTTCCGTGGAATCGAGCTGGTCGAAAGCATCATCCCGAAGTTGGCGTAGTTGCGGGCGGGTAGGCCGCGCGACGGATTTGCTGGAACGCGCCCGCCTCCCATGACCGCCGCGATTCGGTTCGTGAGCCACACGACTGCCGTTCCCGCTGCCCAACGACGCGAATCCGGTGTTACGTCGTACGAGTCGCCGAATCGATAGCCGGCCTGGCCGGTGAGCTCGAGCCAGCCGAACGCCCAGTTCACCGACCCTTCGACGTCGCTGAAGCGCGATTGCCGACGACAATCGTTGACCGAATTCGTCGCGGAAGAGGCGCTCAGCGACGATCCACTGGCGCTCGTGATGGCAAGCGGATCGCTGTGCGTTCCGCACGTCTCGGTCGCGCCTGACGAGTCACGCGTCGCGGCGACTTTCGTAAAGAAGAAATTCGTGAAGGTCCCGCTCAGCATCGCATCGCCGAGCTTCGTCCATGCGCCTGCGCCAGTGACGTCCACGGCGGAGACAACCGCGATACGCCAAGGACGCGCAACACCGCCCCCGAACCAGATGCCGCTATTCTGGGAGAACAGCATGTGCAGCCGAGCCTGCGCATCCACCTGGTCATTCTCGAGTGATTGATCGAAGAATGCTCGGCTGGCATTGCCAATCACTTCTGCACGGAAGTGGTTGTTATAGACGGGCGAGAGCAAGGTGCCGGAGATCGTGCCGTCGGCAATTTGCCACTGCTGGCCGGTGAGCCACGCAGATCCGTGCGCCGCGAGCGCGAGGTAAGGGAGATCGACGCGAATGCCGGGAGCGACGCTGAACACACTCGACGGCACCTCGCCATCCTGTTGCGTCATGATCGAGCCGGCTTCGACCTTCGACGCGATCTGTGCCAACGCTCCTTGTGGAGCGAGCAGCACAAACGTGAGTGCGGCGATCGCGGCCTTCGGCTCGGTCATGAACCTACGAGCTCGGGTTATCCGGCTCCTGTGACGCTGGCGGTAGTTTGTTTCCGGGCGCCACATGGCTGGGAATCTCGCGCATGCGTTGCGCTAGCGCGGTCCCCGGATTCTGCCCAGAATGTATGTCTTCGTCGACGCTTTTCCACAACCCGTAGATGTCAGATTCTCCTGCGCCGCGAGACCAAAGTTGCAGTATGGCCGAGGACGCCTCCGGAATCGCGACACCGCGCTGAATGAGATCGGTGAGTGTGACGAGGGCGCGGAGCAACGGCCGACCGTTTCGATCACCACGGAATTTCGCGAGTCCCTCGAGGGGAACGCCGGCCTGCAACGCCGACGCTGCCGCAGTCCACTCCGACTCGTTCAACGTCGATCCGAGCGCGACTCGCACGTCCAACTCCGTGCGGAATTGCGCACGAACCGCCGCGATGATGTGGCGATTGTCCACGTGCTTCGCTTGTCCCTCGAGCGCCTTGAGCATCAAGGGCCGATAGGGAACACCGGACACACGGGCGGAGTCGATGATGACCTCGACGGTGAAGCGCGTCTGCGGATCGAGGCGCGAGAGCGGGTCGGGGTCCTGAGCGAGGAGCGCAAGCGGTTGTAACGCTCCCAGCACCATCGTGGCAGCGCAGACGACTACGCGAGAAGCTTTCGAGCGCACCAGCGTCACGATGCGGATCCTCCGACGAGGACGACCGAATTTGGCGCACCGAGACCGTCCTCGGGAGCCAGTGGTGCCGTCGGATCGGCGACCCACTGGGTGGTACCATTCGCGCCGTTGACCACAAAGGCGTAGATGTGCCGCCCCGGCTGGAGTGGAATAGCAACGCTCCACGTCCCACCGGTCGGTGTACGAGTCATCGGAGTTGCCTGCGCGTCCCAATTGTTGAAGTCCCCGACCACGGAGACGGTGGATGCATGGGGCGCGACGAGCACGAACTTGATGACTGTATCATGAAGTGCGAGCGGGGGCCGACGATCGACAACGACTCCAGGCCGTCCGGTCTCAATCAGACCGCCCCGATCGATAGCGAAATGTCCAACGAAAGCGCCGACGCCGATGAGTCCTGCGGCGAGCGCGGCACCGACGATTGGTGAGAGCGGAAGCGAGCGCGGCTCGATCAGCCAACGCCAGCGCGCGAAGCGAACGGTTGGCCGAGTTTCGAGACGGACGCGCGCCATCACGCGCTCGACCGCCGTCGGATCGACGACGACCGCGCGTCGTGCTTCGCGCGCTATCCAATCCACATAAGGGTCGACTTGATCAGTCATCTCGGATTCGCTCCCATCGCTCGCGCAGCCTATCGCACGCGCGCTTGACCCGCATTTTGAGGGCCGATACACCGGCGCCGGTGAGCGCCGCCATCTCTTCGTAGCTCAACTCCTCGACGTACTTCAACAAGAACGCTTCACGCAACAGCGGATCCAGTTCGTTTAAAACACGCTGAACAAACTCCTCGTCTTCACCAGACCACGCCGGCCTCTTGTCTGGCGCGTTCAGCAACAATGCTTCCTCACGTACGAACACGCGCTCGCGGTGCGCCCGGCGAGCTGCGATACTGCGGCACTGATTAACGAGGATCCGGTATAACCACGCGCTGAACCGGTCTCGTTCCTGATACCGACCCAGCGCTCGATACGCGCGAAGGAAAGTCGACTGTAAAGCATCCTCCGCGTCGTCGCGGTTGCCCAGCATGCGGATCGCAAAGCGCGCGCATCGATCATAGTACCGATCGACGAGCTTCGCGTATGCATCAACGTCGCCAGACAGCACGCGCTGCACGTCGGCGGCATCGTCGCTCATGTCCTTTGCTATAACCCACCCCCTCCGCGCGTAAGTCACATCACGCGTTTGCTCTAATGAACAACATCCCGCCGCGAGCTCGCTCGCTGGCCCTCGTGAGCAGCTCATACGGAGTCGATCGCCCTGGTTGCGCGCGATCCGGTGACGGACGTCACGTTTCGCACTCGACTAATCCGCAAATTGTGGCGCGTTCCCGTTTGAGGGTAGCCGTTACCGCGCGCGGGTGCCCACTCAGTAGCGGAGCCGCCCAAGCCTCGATACGAAGAGGGTCTCGGCGAAGCGGCCACGGAGTGCGACGAGGCTCAGGTTCGCCGCGCCAACCCCCAATCCGCGTGCATCGAATGCCATCGAGTCTCGAGTTGCCGTGAGGCGGACGCGATATCCCTGACCAAGCTCGCGGCGAACGAGCAGCTCGCTGTCCGCGAGCGCCTCGATCGTCGCCCGCGACGTGTCGATGAGGACCGCGATCGGTGCCCTGCGATAGATCGCGGCTTGACGCGCCGAGAGAAAGAGCGCCGCCGCGTCGGCTGTCGCGGCGTGCACGGCTGCACGGTCGGCGGCGGCGGAGATTCGCAACACCGCGAGGCCAAGGAGCACACCCAGGACTGCGAGGACGACGAGGAGCTCGGCCAGCGTGAACGCCATGCGCCGCGTAGGATGAAGGTCGGCCGCGTTCGGTGCAGAGCGTTGACTCCAATTTTCTGGAGGCATGCGCCCACACTACATCTCGCTCGATTGGCGCCGACATCTGGACGACGCGATCGGAAGCAATTCGCCGCGGTCAGAACACGCGTAACCACCGCCACCATGCGACGACTCTGCCTGCTCCTTTCGACCATTCTCCTCGCCTCCTGCCGCGATCCGCGGGCGGAGGCGAACATCGCCGAGGCAATGATCCAGGTCGGTACGGAGGTCAGTGCGCTGCGGCAAGACTATGCGACGTTGCAGGACCAGGTCGATTCGCTACGTGGTGTCGTCGCTCGACAGGACACGCTCATCACCCGACTCGCATCGCTCGCGAATATGCCGATACCGCCGCGATAATCTGCTTCTCGCTGGCGCTCGGAGCCGATCTCGGTATGACAGCAGAACCGCTTGCTACTTACACACGTTGCTTCTAGTGTCGTCTTCCTCATCTTCCTTCCCACAAACAGGACTCAGCATGGTCATCCTCCGGCGATGGCGCGTTGCATCGCTCGTGGCGCTCGCCGCGGCGATGGCGCCAGGCTTCGCGCCGCTCTCCGCCCAACAAGCGAATGACGCCGAATACACGGCGAAAATTCGCGAGCTCACGCCCACCGATCCGAAGTGGAAATTCACGACCGAGCTCGTCGACCATCTGCCGGCATCGCCGACTGTTCCAACGCCTCTGAAAGTGCTCGGCTACGTGCCGGGTACGATCGGCAGGCTGTCGCGGACGGAAGACATCAACAAATACTTCCGCGCCGTCGCCGCGGCATCGCCGCGCGTGAGGCTCTTCTCACTCGGGATGAGCGAGGAAGGCCGCGAGATGATCGTTGCCGCGGTTGCCGATGAGAACACTATCAAGCGGCTCGACGAATACCGTGGGATGGCCGCGCGTCTCGCCGATCCGCGCGGCGAGTCGGACGCCGAGCGCGCTCGGCTGATTCGCGAAGCGAAACCGATCTATTGGCTCACGGGGACGATTCACGCGCCAGAGACGGGAAGCCCCGAGATGCTCATGGAGCTGCTGTACCGCCTCGCCGTCGAGGAGACGCCCTTCGTTCAGAAAATTCGAAACAATGTCATCACGCTGATTACGCCGGCGACGGAAGTCGACGGCCGCAACCGGATCGTCGACATCATCGAGGAGGAAAAACAGCTCAAGCTCGGCCGCGGCGGCATTCCCACCGTGTACTGGGGGAAGTACATCGCGCACGACAATAATCGCGATGGGCTGATGATGAGCATCAAACTCACGCAGAACATGAACACTGGGTTCCTGTTCTGGCGGCCGACGATCATACACGATCTACACGAGTCGGTGCCGTTTCTCTATACCAGCACGGGCACCGGCCCATACAACGACGAGTTCGATCCGATCACCGTCGGGGAATGGCACACGCTCGCCTATCAGGAGATCAACGAGCTGACCAAGCGCGGGCTGCCGGGCGTCTGGACGCACGGCTTCTATGATGGCTGGGCGCCTAACTACATGCTCGGCATCGCGCAGTTTCGAAATTCGATGGGCAAGTTCTACGAGACATACACGTCCGGCGGAGCGGACTGTCAGATCGTGAACCTTCCCGGTTCGGCCACTTCAAAAGAATGGTATCGCCCGAATCCGCCGGTGAACGGCATCAAGTGGTGCATCCGCACCAACATCAACTATCAGCAGTCGGGAGTGCTCATCGCACTCAAGTTCGTTGCCGACAATCGTGACACATTCGTCGAAGACTTTGCGCTGAAGGCGACGCGCATGGTCGAGCGCGGGAAAACCTCGGCGCCGTACGCGTTCGTCATCCCGCATGATCAGCGACACGCGGCGGAAGCAGCGGACCTCGTCGATTATTTCCGGAAGGTGGGGAGCGAGGTCCACGTTGCGTCGACGGCATTCACGACGCGCGATATGCCCGCCGTCGTCGAGCGTGGGCTCGTGGCAGCTCCCGCCGGGACAGCGGCTGCGGGCGGAGGCGGACGCGGTGGACGGGGCGGACGCGGCGCCGACTCGAGCTCGGCGCGATCGGATAGCACGCGCTCGAGCCACCTGGTGAACGTGACCGCAGGCGATTGGATCGTCCGAATGGACCAGCCGTACACCGCGCTCATTCGCACGGTGCTCGCCGTGCAGAAGTTCCGCCCCGATGATCCTTCGCCTTACGACGACACCGGTTGGACCCTGGACGAGCTGCGTCACGTGACGGTGTACACGATCGCTGATTCGAGTATTCTCACCAAGCCGATGACGCTGTTGAAGACAGACGCGCACGTCGCTGGCAGCATCGCCGGTAGCGGCGGTACGCTCATCGTGAGCCATTCGGGAGACTGGCGCTCGGCAGTGCTGCCCTGGAAGGTGGGCGCGTCGAAGGTGAGCGTCGCTGATAGCGCGTTCGCAGTCTCCGGCACGAGCTATCCGGCAGGGACGTATATCGTCGACAACGACCCGACCGTGCGCGATGCAATCACGCGGCTCGGAATGAAAGCGACCGCGGTCTCCGCCTCGCCAGGCGCCCGCTCGCATGTCGTGCAGCTACCCAGGATCGCATTTGTCCACACGTGGATCGAGACTCAGAATGAAGGGTGGGTTCGTCACGCTCTGGAGGAGATGGGCGTGCCCTTCACCTACATGTCCACGCAGCGATTGAAGGACCCGGGACTTCTCGATCGGTACGATGTCGTTCTGCTCCCGCACGTGAATGGTCCCTCCTCAGCGATGGTGAATGGGCGTCCCCTTGTCGGTCCAGCCGTGCCCTGGAAAACCACTGCGCTCACACCGAACCTCGGGAAGATCGATTCCAGCGATGACATTCGACCGGAACTCGGCCTCGAGGGACTGGCAGCCGTGCGGCGATTCGTCGAGCGCGGCGGCCTGCTTCTCGTCGAAGGGAACTCGAGCCGCTTGCCAATCGACTTTGCCCTGACGTCCGGCGTGAGCGTCGTGACGACGCAAAGACTGCTGGCTCGTGGCGCCATCTTCCGCGCCGAAGCCGTGACGCGGTCGAGCCCGATCCTCTACGGCTACGAGCGCGGCTCGATTCCCGTGTACTTCAATAGCGCGCCGTTGCTTGCCGTCGCCTCTGGTCGCGGTGGTGGTGAGGGAGGCGGAGGCGCGGGCGGAGACGAGGAGCGATCGATGTCCGTTGCGCAGAACCGTCCCGATCCGTCGATCGCCAAACAGACCGCGGCGATGCGGCCGCGCGTGATTCTGCGATTCGACCAGAACGTCGATTCGCTATTGGTGTCCGGCTTGCTCGACAACGGAAGCGAAATGGCTGGTCGCGCGGCGGTCGTCGACGCGCCGCTCGGCCAAGGTCATGTGATATTGTTCGGTATCAGGCCAATGTGGCGATACGAGACTCAGGGCAGCTACGCGATGGTGCTCAACGCGCTCGCGAACTGGAATGCGCTCGACGTGAACGAGCGGCCGCAGCACGTGGCGACGGACGGTGCGCAGAAGCACGAGTGATTTCCGCGACTTCGAATCGAACTTCACTGATGATCACGATCGAATACTGCACGGTTTGAAACTACGAACCACGCGCCGCCAGTTTGGCGGCTGACATTCGTCAGGCATTACCGAGCGAGGAGGTGAAGCTGATTCCCTCGCGCGGCGGACGCTTCGAGGTGATTCGAGATGGCGTGCCGATCTTCGAGAAATCGAAGGTTGGTCGCCATGCGCAACCGGGTGAGGTTTTGAAAATCTTGAAGGGCAGTCAGCAGTAGCAAGTTGCGAGTTCATCGGTGGTGCAGTCGGCCGATGCGCAGTCCAGCGCTGGCGACACTTAATTCCAGGCTCACGGACACCGTAGCAGGCTGCTGGAACGGCTCAGATTGTCAAGTGTATGAGGAGCAAGACGTTACGCGCCGTGGCCGTTCGCGGTCCGGTGGCATTGGCCCTGCTCGACTGACGGTGGGCGCCGGGTCCGGCGCCGATCGGAGGAGAGATGAAGCAACTCACGGTGACCCTGGCTTTCTTGTGTGCCGCAGCGCTTGCACCCGCTCATTGGGCGAGTGCGCAGTCGCGCGGCAAAAAGCCTCCCACTATACCGGCACAGAGTCGGCCGCCGGCCGGCATGTGTCGGATCTGGTTGGACGACGTGCCGGCTGGTCAGCAGCCTGCGCCCACGGATTGCGCAACGGCGGTGAAGAACAAGCCGCAGAACGGACGCGTGATCTTCGGTGATGACTACGCGAAGAAAAGCGACAAGGGCGACAAGAGAAAGAGTCCGCTGCCTTTCGTGAAGAGTTTTACACAACCACCGTCGCCGCCGCCGTCGCGGCGACCATGAGTGAAAAGCCCGCTTATTTGATGAGCGGGCTTTTCATTTCGGCGCCAACCTTGCACCTTCCGCCGCCGTGACGCGCTCGATTCAAGATCGCTACGGTCTGCCGCCCGATCACGATTCCTTCGTCAAATCGGAGCCGGCATCGGGGCGCGTGATCGTGATTGCACCGACTCGGGCTGCCTGCGAAACGATCGAGCTCGCGTTGGGCCTGCGCATCGAGACCTTCCTCGAGCGGCACCATGGCTCGCGTGTTCGCGGGCTGGCGAAAGGTGGCAAAGGGTTCGGGATCGTCGCGGGCACGGGGACCGGAAAGACGCTCGCCATTCGCCCGATCGCCGAAGAGATCCTGCGCACGACGGATCTGCGTGTTGGTGTGGTGAATCGCGAGCGCGAGGCGACGCCCGAAACGCCGACGTGGAACGTGATCATCGTGACGACGGGCATCGCACGCCGGTGGTTCGAGGACGGCGACATCCTTGCGAGCGATACGCTGGTCGTGGACGAGATTCACCAGACGTCGGCGGAATTGGAGCTCTGTCTCGCGCTAGGCAAACGGGCCGGCTGCCGGTTCGTCTGGCTATCGGCGACGGTCGATCCGACCTTCTATCGTCAGTATTTGCACTCTGCCGACGTACTGGAGGTTATCGACTTCGACGCGAGCAAAGCCGCGGTGGTGCGCGTGATCGACAAGGAGCCACTGGAGTTCCTCGACGACAAATTTCTGCAGCAAGTCGTTAGGCAACGGCGCGGGATCGCGATGTTCGTTCCGACGCGTCGTGGCGTCGAAGCGGCGGCGAAGCACGTGGAGACGAACGCGCCGCGCGTGAACACCGCGTATTACCACGGCGGTGAACCAATCCGGATCATCCGTCCCTTTCTCGAGGGAGGGGAAAGGAAGCCGTACTTCCTGGCGATGACCGCCGCGGGGCAAAGCGCGCTGAACGTACGCGGGCTCGACACGGTCGTGATCGACGACGTGCGCTTCTTCAACGAAGTCGATCGCGGACGCAACGTGTTGACGCAGGAGCACCTCGGCGCGAACGAGATCCTGCAGATGGCGGGACGCGTGCACGGTCGCGTCGAGGGAGGGCGGGTCTTCATACTTTCCGATCGCGATATTCAGTTCAACCAACTCCGTCCGACGGCGCCGGAATTCCAGTTGGGCGGCGATTCCGAACGCGTGGCGATCACGTGCGCGGCCATCGGCGTCCGCGCCGATGAGCTGGAACTGCCAGTCCCCCTCGACAAGCACGCGTATCGTCAAGCGCTCGCGCTCCTCGAGCGTCGTGGGATTGTCGAACGTGGCCGGCTCACAGCGTACGGGCGCAAGGTAGAAGCGATGCCCGTCGAGCGACCGTGGGCGGAACTGCTCGTTCTCGCCGACGACGCGCTGCTTCCGTTTCTCGCGGTGATGAGCGCGATCGAGTCGCTCCACCGCATGACACGTGAGGAACGCGACCTCGACGGCCTCGTCGTTCCAGGAAGCGATCACTTGACGTCGTACAATCTCTACGCGGAGGCGTACGAGAGTGCCGGGTATCTCGGTGAGGTGTATGGTCTGCCGCGGCATCTGTTCGACGAGCACGCGATCGACGAGTGGGCGACACGTCGCGGTGTGCTCGTGAAATCGGTCGAGGACGCGGCGTTGGGGATGGCGAGCGTCTATCGCGCGACCGGTCTCTCGCTTCCAGCGACGATGCCAAACGCGGGCGATGAAGAGCTCCGCGCATTTCAACAGCTGCTTGCCGAGTACATGCCGTTCGATCTGGTGATCGACGAGGAGACGGCGAACGGCGATCAGGCGCGCGTCTCCAAGACGAGCGTCTGCGGCAGTTGGGGCGCAATCGGTGGCGAGATTCGTTACTTCGCCGACAAGCTGGGAATCCCGCGCGCCTCGATCGAGGGGACGCAGATTCCGATGGACCTGGTGCGTCGTTATGCCCGGGCTGGCGAGCCGGAGCTGGTTTTCGAGCCAGAGCGAAAAAAATCGCCGCTCGCGCTCAAGCGACGCCTCGAGTACTTCGCCTTCGATCTCGGTCGCGAGCTCGAAGCGATCGACGAATTCCCGAGCGAGTTGCGTGAACAATCGCGCGCCCTTCTCGCGGACGCGTTGGCTCGCGGCGAGGCACGGCACGTTGCGGTGAAGCGAAACCAGTCATTGATCGACGTCATTCGCGAAACCTGGCGACGCTCCGGCGGAGCGACACCGAAGCTCGGCCTGCGCGAGTTGGCCACGCTCTACGAAACGCGGCTCCGCGACGTCAACTCGATGTCGGACTTCCGGCATACGAATCTCGATCTCACCGCCGAGCTCCAGGCGCTCGTCCCGTCAGCCGTGCGTGCAGCCTACCAAGGGCTCGTGGATCGCATCGTTGTGCGCGACCGTGAAGTCGAAATCCAATATGACGTCGAAGAGGGACCCGGGGGCAACGTCGCCGTCGCACGGTTGCGCCTGCCGGAGAAGCTCGCTCGCACGCTGACGGAATCGGAGCTTCCTCAATTCGATCGGCCGCTCCGGTTCGTCGTCACGCGCGGCGCGCGCGGAGCGGCGCGCGCCGCGACGCTCGAGGCGCTGCAAGAAGAGCTCGAGCGGCCCTTCACCGAAGACGAGCTCGAGGCGATGAACCGTGCGTGGGAGGCACGGCGGGAAGAGCGCCGAGAGCGGCGGCGTCGCGAGCGGCATGGACGTGGGGAGCCCGAAGGCCACGGCGGCCGGAGCCGGCGGCAGCAGCGTCCGGGTCGCCGCGAGCGATCAGCGCAACGGGGCGAAACCACAGACTCGGCGCCTAACGAGAATGGTAAGGACAATGAGCGCCGCCGGGGACCGCGGCCACCGTATGTCGAGAGCGAACGCAACGAAGAGCCACGGCGCCGCGGTGGGCTGCGCGGCCGTCGCGGCCCGCGGTGGCGTTAGGCGTTACGTCGGCGAGGACTCGAGGTCGACCTGGTACCGTTCCGTGCGATACTCGCGAAAGCCGCGGGCGCGATAATTGGGTAACGCGTGTGCCGAGTCGAGCGTACAGGTGTGAAGCCACACCCGATGTGCGCCGAGCTTCCACGCTTCCTCGACGGCGCGCGTAAGGAGGGCACCGCCGAGTCCACGGCCGATGAAGGCCAGCGCAAGCCCGAAGTAGGCGAGCTCGATCTCGGCGTCACCGCTACGTCGCAGCTCGAAATATCCCGCACTCTCTCCGCCCACGACCAACTCCCAGACGAAGATGTCTGGCGAGGTCAGATGCGCGCGCAAGCTGTCGTCGTCCCAGGCGAGACGATCACGCCAGTGCCAGGACGCACCGACGGCGCGATACAGACGGCGATAATCGCCAAGCGAGCAGGGGTCGAGTCGAACGACCTCAGCATTCGCGGGTAGTGGCGCGGCAGCCCTCAAAGCGTTGGGCGCCGAGAGCTCCAGATATGTTCGAACGACTTCCACGAGACGTAAGTTGGTCGTTAGGCGCGCTAGTGCGACGGCACCGGAATGGCACTTGATCCACTCGGCGTCGCGCGTCGGTCACGGTGAAAGATCGCGGCGTCGACCAGCGCACGCACGAGAGGCGCAGGCGCACTCGGTGCGGATTCCAGCTGCGGCTGAAAGAGCGTGGCAATGAAAAACGGGTGGCCGCTGAGCTCGACCACGCGCGCGTCACCGTGATCGTCCTCGCCCACGATGTGGAGTCCGGCGCTCTCGATCGCCGCTCGGTACGCCGGGTTGATTCCGTAACTGCAGTGATAGCGCTCGACCACGCGCCATCGGCCATAGATCGACGCCGTACGAGAGGTTGGATCCAGAAAGACGGGAGCCGATCTACCGACAAGAGAACACGCGAGCGGCGCGATCACCGGTGTTGCCGCGTCCGGATTCGATTCCGCGTGATCCGCGTCCGTGAGGCCGGCGACGTTGCGCGCGTACTCGAGCACTGCGTGCTGAAATCCACCGCAAACCCCGAGGAATGGGAGATTGTGTGTGCGTGCGTGGCGCGCTGCCGCGAGCGCACCGTCGAGACTTGCATAGGGACTGCCGGGCGCGAGCCAGATCGCGTCGATGAGCGCGAGATGCGCCTCCGCTCTGTCGGCGAGGGTCGTTGTCGCGATCCAGCTCCATTCCAGCGCATGCTCACGCAGCTCGCGCACGTGACCGAGAGCCTGGTCGATCGCGAGATGTGTGTACATCGCCGGATCATAATCTCCGACAATGGCGAGACGGGCAGGAATGGTCATGGAATGGGCATGCTTTGGCCCACTCTAAAGACGCTCAACACTTCCAAAGGCAAGCGAATCAAAAGTTTGCGGCAGGAGCGTGTTTGAACTTCCGCCCTCAATTCGTGCGTTGCGCCCTAGGTCGTTCAGTCCGCGATTTCGCGGAGCTTCTGGCGATGGCGCGCGGCTTTCGCGCGGTTACCGCAAGTGGCCATGTCGCACCAACGCCGACGGCCGTTCTTGGTCCCGTCGTAGAACACACGCGCGCACCGCGAGTCGGCGCAGCGGCGCACGCGGGGCAATTCACCCAGGATCAGCGCATCGGCAGCCGATTCGACAATTGGAATCATCAATCCGGCAAACGCGTCACCGACGGGCACGAAGGTGCGCGCGTACGTTCCATCGCTGCGTCGCTCGACGCGACGTGTCCCCGCGCTGCGACCAAGCACGCGATTGACCTCGCCCAACGCATCCGAGCGAATCTGCTCGGCGGCATTTGCTCCCGAGCCGCGTTCAGCGAGTGATCGGAGCGCGCCGCGGACGCGTCGTGCGTCGACGAGTGCGGCGGCCGCGCCCGATGGCTGCTCACGGGCACGGCGTCGCATGCTCGACCCACGCTCGCCATCGACGAGTGATGCCGCCTCGAGCCAAGACATGAGCGTCTCGAAGTCTCGTAAGGCATCGACGGGCCGAACGGCGTCGCTATTTACAAAGTCGAGCCAGAGTCGCTCGCCTACGAAGATGAACACGCGCTCGTGAGCGAGCGCGGGAGCAATGGCGACGGGCAGATCGAGAAGCGCGGAAGTGGCAGTCATCGGCGGAGGGAAAGCATATCCCCGCGCTCAGGCGGTAGCAAGAAGCGCGAGGCCATCGCGACAAGCCGCGCGATGCAAGTAGATTCGCGGTTCTCTTTTTTCGAGGCTTTCATGTCATCGGCTGTTGCCGCAGCCGCGCTCGGCACGCTTCACGTTGTTGGAATCGGGTCGAAGAATCCGGTGAAGATCGCCGCGGCGCGAGCCGTCCTTGGGCGTATCGCGCCGGATGTGCGCGTCGAAGCCGTAGACGTGCCTTCGACGGTCCGTGATCAGCCCTTCGGTGACGAGGAGACGATCCGCGGCGCTCTCGCGCGCGCACGTGCTGCTCGTGAGGCAACCAAGAGCGAGCTCGGAATCGGGATCGAGGGTGGCGTCGTCGACGCCGATGGAACGATGCGCACATGCGCATGGGCCGCCGTGGTGGATGGCGCCGGCCGCGAGGGTGTTGGCGGATCACTGGCGATGCCACTGCCGTCGTCGGTCGCGCAGCTCGTCCGCGGAGGACTCGAGCTCGGCCACGCGATGGATCGCTTGACCGGTGAGCACGGCACGAAGCAGCGGCAAGGTGCGGTCGGTATTCTCACCGCCGGGCTCGTCGACCGGCAATCGGCCTATGAGGTAATTCTCACCTACGCGCTCGCACGCTTCCTGACCCCGGAGCTGTGGTAGGCTATGCAGCCGATGACGACGCCGCGGGTTCGGCCGAACCGGGCGCAGCGAGTGCATCCTCGCGATAGACGATCCAGCCGGTCGTCTCTTCCACGACGAGCTCGACCTCCGTTCCCACGGGAATCGTTAGGTTGGGTACCTCGTGTCCGGCGGGGAAATCCATGAGTACCGGTACGTCGAGATCGGAGACGAGATCGAGGACGAAGTCTTCGAACTCGTCTTCCTCGGACCGGTCGAGCGATAGCTGACCGAACACTATGCCACGAACCTGCGACAGGAGACCCGCAGCGCGGAGGTGGACGAGACGCTCATCGACGACCGACATTGGATCTCGCGTCTCCTCGAGAAAGAGGATCGCGTTACTCACGTCGATTTCGTACGGCGTTCCGATCGATTGCTGAACGAGCGACAGATTACCGCCAACGAGTCGTCCCGTCGCGCGTCCTTGCTTCGCCGCGCGCGCCATGTCGCGGCCAATACGCGTCGTTGGGCGCGGCGCTGTGAGCGCCGCTAGCAGCGATGTCATCGTCGGGTCCCGCACGCTCGGAATGAGATCGTCGACGGTTGGACCGTGAAAGACTCGCAGCTTCGCGCAGCGCATGAGCCAGAGGTGGAGCGCGGTGATATCCGAATACCCGACGAAGGCCTTCGGATTGCTCTCGAAGATCTGCGGTTCGAGATACGGGATCATGCGCACCGCACCATAACCGCCGGTTCCACCAATCACTGCCTTGACCCGCGGATCGAGCCAAATGCCCATGAAATTCTCGGCGCGTCGCTCGTCTTCGGCGCGTGTGAAACGGCGCAGCGTAGTTATTTCGGGATCGAGGAGAACAGTGTATCCCGCACGCTCCAGCGCTTTGACGCCGCGTGTCAACCAGCCGACGCGCGGCGAGTACGATGGCGCGACGACTCCGATCGTGTCGCCCTTTGAGATCGGCGCGGGTCGAAGGAGCGCCTCGGGTGGCGTGGGACCAACCAACGTCGCCGGAGGCAGCGGTGCGGCCGCCGCGCCGTCAGTCAGCGTGAGGGGATCGGAAGCGTCGGGGCTCATTGCGGCGCAAATTAATGGTCAAGGGCGGTGGGCGGCGAGCACACCGGATTGGCGGCTAGATTGCCATGATGCCTCCGTCGTCTCCCTCGCCAGACTCGTCCACCTACTTCCGAAAGGGCTTCGGCCTCAAAGCCGAGGTCCAGGAGGAGCTCGCCGCGTACGAGGGAGCGCTCGTAGATCGCATGAAGGCAAGCGATTACACGCTCTCGGTCGGCGACGTGACCATCCGTCTCGCCCGTGAGTTCGGCTTCTGTTACGGTGTCGAGCGTGCCGTGGAATACGCCTACCAGACCCGCCGGAAGTTTCCGGACCGGCGGATCGTTCTCGTCGGCGAGATCATCCACAATCCCTATGTGAACGCGCGGCTGCGCGACATGGGCATCGAGATTCTGGAGCGGGGCGATCGGAGCACGTTCGATTTCTCTTCCATACGGGAAGAGGACGTGGTGATCCTTCCCGCCTTCGGCGTGACGATCGAGGACTTCGAGCAACTTCGCACACTCGGCTGCATCCTGGTTGACACGACGTGCGGCTCGGTATTGAACGTGTGGAAACGTGTCGAAAGCTACGCTCGCGATGGTTTCACGGCGCTCATTCACGGCAAGTACTATCACGAGGAGACGCGAGCGACGGCTTCCCAGGTTCGGAAGCACGGTGAAGGCCACTACCTCGTCGTTCGCGATATGAACGAAGCGCGATTGGTTTGCGACTTCATCGAGGGAAAGACTGACGCCTCGACGATCTCGTCGCGCTTTGCTCCGCACGCCGTGTCGCCCGCCTTCGATCCGCGCATCCACCTGCGAAAGCTCGGCGTCGCAAACCAGACGACGATGCTCGCTCGCGAATCACTGGAAATCGGACAGGAGGTGGGCGCCGCGATTGAACGGGCCCGCGGTCAAGCGGCGCGCGCCGAAGAGTTTCGTACTTTCGACACGATCTGCAGCGCCACGCAGGAACGGCAGGACGCGGTAATGGAGCTACTGAGCGAGCCGCTCGACGCGATGATCGTGATCGGCGGCTTCAACTCGAGCAACACGATTTCACTCGCGGCGCTCTGTGCGGAGCGTGTGCCCACGTACCATGTCGAGTCTGCGGCCGCAATCGATCCCGAGCACAAGTCGATTCACTACCGGCACCCCGGGATCAGGCATGTCGAGGCGGAAATCTCGGATTGGCTGCCGGCCTCGGGAGCGGTGCGCGTAGGGCTGACAGCGGGCGCGAGTACGCCGAACAACAAGATCGGCGAAGCAATCGTACGCATCTTGGCAACTCGGGACGTGGAACCCGACTGAGGTTGGCCGTCCACGGGACGCAGGGGTAAGTTCGCGCTGTGGAGTTCTCGCACTACATCGCCCTTGGCGATTCGATGTCCATCGACTTGTATCCGGCGCTCGACGCCGGAGAGATCGACGTTGCCGTCGCACTCGAACGGGACGCGCAGGCTGGCCGTGTGGCGTCACTTGGTGCCGCGGCTCTCTTCTACCGCAACGACGAGGCACGTTGGCCTGAGGAGATCGGGAACGATCTGGTGAGCCGATTCCCGGCCATCGAGTACGCGAACTTCGCCGCGGACACAGCGACGATTGGCGACGTGTTCGGCGAGCAGCTGCCGCAGCTTGCGGAGAGTGAAGAGCCAACACTTCTCACCTTAACGATTGGAGCGACTGACCTGTTCAGCGCGTTCGCCAATCGTCCGAAGTCCGCACTGCTCGATCGGATCGCGCACGACGTCGCCGAGGCGTTGGAGTTCGTTGTGGACTCAGTGCGTCGAACCCGTCCGAATTCACTGCTGATTCTTTCCACGATCTATGACCCGTCGGATCGCACGGCGCGAATTCGTGGCGTGTTCGAGGAGCCGGCCGCAATGTCGTTGCGTGCGCTCGACTCGCTCAACCAGTCAATTCGGACACTTGCGAGCGGGACGCAAGGAGTGCTGCTGGCGGAGGTCTATGGGCATTTCCTCAGTCACGGGGTGACGGCACCGGAGCCGGACCGCTGGTACTGGCGCCGGTCGCTGATCGAACCGAACGCGCGGGGTGCGAGCGAGATTCGTCGTGTGTGGATGGAAGCGCTCACCGCGGCCGAGGTTCTCGAGGAGGAACGATGAGCGAGCTACTCGAGCAATTCACCTCGGTAGAAGCGTCTGGTCGTCCTGCGGCGCTGGCGACGCTTGTGGCCGCGGCAGGGGCGACGCCGAAGAAGGCGGGATCAACGATGTGGGTCTCGGAGCAGGGAGACGTCATCGGCTCCGTGACGATCGGCGGATGCGTGGATGCACGCGTGATCGAACAGGCGGAGCGCGTGATCGCATCGGGAAAGCCCGAGTTGCTGCGGATGACGTTAGGCGACGAGGATGCGTGGGAGCTTGGCTTGACGTGCGGTGGCGAGGTCGACGTCTTGGTGCAGCGAGTGGATCCGGTGAGTGACACCGATCCAAGCGCGCGGGCATATGCGCTGGCGCGAGACGCGTATGAATCCGGGCGCGCGTCGATGGTGGTGTCGCGCCTCGACGGTCGTAATGAGCGACTCGTCGTGGACGAACGCGGCGCAACCCGCGGCACGCTTGGCGACGCAGGTCTGGACGAAGACGCGGTCGAGGTAGCCCGGGCCCGATTGGCCGGAGACCAGATGTCGGCGGTCGAGCGCGTCAGGCCGGAAGGCGGCGATGAAGTGCCGCTTTTCTTCGAGCGGCTCGCGCCGCCGGAGACGCTGATCATCTGCGGCGCGAGTCACGTCGCCATGTCGCTCGCCGTGTTCGCGCGCGAGCTGGGAATGCGGACAGTGATCGTGGACGGGCGGGAGCGAATGGCAACGAAGAGCCGCTTCCCCACCGCGGACGAGATCCACGTGGGCATGCCGTCGGAGATCACCGAGCAGCTTCGCATAACGAGGCGCAGCTACGTCGCGTTGCTGGCGCACGACTACAAGTATGATTTGCCGGTCTTGCGCGAGGTCCTGCGCAGCGACGCGGGCTATGTCGGCATGCTCGGAAGCCGCCGGCGCGGTGAGACGATTCGCTCGATGCTCCGTGAGGAAGGATTTTCGGCGTCGGAGCTGGCGCGGTTGCATTCGCCGATCGGGCTCGCGATCGGGGCGAAGAGTGCGGGGGAGATCGCGCTGGCGATCGTGGCGGAAATCGTCGCGGTTCGCGAGGGGCGTGCCGATAGCCTGGAACGAGTACTGCCTAACGCGGCGCTCGCACCGACACCGGCGGACCAGCCCGAGGCGATGGTGCGCTGATGCAGTACCGCGCTGTTTCTCGTGGAGAGTCCCTCGACGGCTCGCTCGCGGGGAGCGTCCTCGTGCACGACGTGCGCGATGCGCGGGGCGCGGTGTGCATCGCGAAAGGTCGCGTGCTGAACCTGGACGACGTGGCGCGGCTCCGGACGGTGCCGTGGCAGGAACTACACGTCGCGGCGCTCGCGCCAGATGACATGCACGAAGACGACGCGGGGCCCCGGCTGGCTTGTGCGGCGGCGGGAAACGGGGTCCGTGTAGGCGAGCGGTCGGCGGGCCACTGGCCGCTGATCGCGACGCGGCGTGGTATCGTCGATGTATCGATCAGTCCACTCGCGGACGTGAATGGGCGCGAGGGACTGTCGATCTACACGCTTTTCCACGGGCACGTCGTCGACGAGGGGGAAGTCGTCGCTCGGGCGAAGATCACTCCGTTCGCGGTGCCGCGACCGCTCGTCGAAGGCGCGGCGAACGTCGCGCGATCGGCGGGCGGGCTGATTCGCATCAGGGGATTCCGCCGGGCGCGGATCGGCGCCGTCGTGCTTGCTTCGTTAGGTGAGCGGAACGCAACAACGATCACGCGCTTCGCCGAATCGTTAGGCGAGAAAGTGCGGTGGCTCGGCGGCGAGGTCATGACGCCTTCGGTCACGGAGACGCGCCGGGAAGCCGTCACCGCGGCGCTCAAGGTGGAGCTCTCGCGTGGATGCGAGATCCTTGTCGTCGCCGGAACGCGGGCGATGGACGAGCTGGATCCGACGTTTCTCGCCCTCGCTGACCTCGGTGGACAACGCGTGCGCCAGGGCGTCCCGGCGCATCCCGGCAGCCTGTTCTGGATCGGACGAGTGGGCAGCGTGCCGGTACTCGGCCTGCCGTCGTGTGGACTCTTCTCCGAAGCGACGGTCTTCGACCTGGTCCTGCCGCGCATTCTCTGCGGAGACGCTATCGGCGGTCCCGAGCTCGCCGCGCTCGGCCATGGAGGCTTTCTCACGCGAGACATGGCCTATCGCTTTCCGCCGTATCGCCGCTCGCGGCGGCGCGGCGAAGTCGCCGACTGATGGACCAGGGGCTGCCATACGGGAGCGCGATCACCGAGCATTTTCGACGGCCGCGCAATTACGGGTCGCTGCCTAACGCGTCAGCGGAAGCGGAGGGCGTGAATCCGCTTTGTGGCGATCGGGTTCGAGTCGCTATTCGGCTCGATGCCGGCACAATCGTCGACGCGCGCTTTACGGCCAACGCCTGTGCGATCTGCATTGCCGCGGCGTCCCTTCTCACCGAACGACTGCCCGGCATGTCGAGCGCTGCCGCATCGCGCTTGAGCGACGACGATGCGCTCGCGTTGCTCCAGAGCAGCGTGCCGGCGGCGCGGCGTCGCTGCGCGACCCTTCCGCTCGAGGCACTACATCGCGCGCTCACCTTGTCGGTGCAAGACATCGAGCAACTGCCCTCGACATGATCGCCACCGTGCTTCTGGCCGCAGGCAGTGCACGACGCTTCGACGGGACGCAAAAGCTGCTCGCGACCGTTCGCTCCGGGGACGCGGAGGTCGCGCTCGTGCGTCATTCCATTGCCGGACTGCTTGGAGCCGGGCTACGAGAGATCGTCGTCGTAATTGGCCGCGACGCGGAGGCGGTGCGTCAATCGCTGGACGGCGTGGAAGTGCGGTTCGCACTCAACCCGGACTATGCGGCTGGCATGAGCACCTCTCTGAGAAAAGGAGTAGTCGAGGCGTTTCGCCTGTGGCCGAATGCGGACGGAGTCCTTGTCGCGCTCGGCGATCAGCCACTGACAGGGACGGGCATCATCGAAGCGTTGCTCTCCAACGCTCTCGACGATGACGCACACGTCCGACATGCGATTGTTGCACCTCGCTTTCGCGGAGAAGTCGGAAATCCCGTGCTTTTCGCGCGCGGGCTCGTGCCGGAGCTTCTCGAGGTGAGCGGGGACCGCGGCGGGCGCGCGGTCCTCGAACGCGACGAATCACGCGTGTGCTATGTCGACTTCGATCGCGCGATGCCGGCCGATGTCGATACGGTGAGCGATCTCGCGGTGCTGACGAACATTTCTCGCAGCTAGTCGTTGCGCCTCGCTCGAAGCGCAGCTTAATTATCGCGCCGCAAGTAGAGAGCAGATTCGTCGACACTGAGCAGCGGCGCGCAGCTCACGGTGCGCCCTTTCCCCGGTTGCTGAGTCACGAACCCTCACTTTGCAGGAGGCGCGTCATGTCACTCTTTGCAGCAGAAGCCGCGACGCATCGACGTAGTTTTCTCGGCCGACTCACTGCAGGCACGCTCGCTCTCATGGGCGTTGCTTCGGCCGATCCCAGAGCGCTGAAGGCGGAGCCAGTTTTCGGTGCGGGTGCGGACGACTGGCTCAATGGAATCACGGGAACCCATCGTCAGTTCTTCGATGGTGTCACGGTGAACGACGGCTTCCCGTTCGGGTTCGCGATGACGTTCATGAACACGATCGGCGAGACGTACAAGGTGCGGGACAAGGACATCACGGCGGTCGTCGGGCTACGTCATTTCGCGATTCCGTTGGCGTTCAACAACGACATCTGGGCCAAGTACAAACTCGGCGAGATGTTCAAGATCAACGATCCCGCGACGAAGGCGCCGGCAGCACGCAATCCGTATGCGTACGTGAAAGAAGGTGAGTTGATGTTCCCCGGCATGGCATTCGAGAAGCTGCAAGCGCGCGGGGTGATCTTCACCTGCTGCAACGTCGCGCTCACCATCTTGAGCGGAATGGCAGCGGGCGCGGCGGGTCTACCGAAAGAGGGTGCGAAGGAGGAGTGGCTCGCGGGAATGTTCAAGGGCGTGAACGTCGTCCCGTCGGGTGTGCTCGCGGTAAACCGCGCGCAGAAGAAAGGGTGCACGTATTGTTTTGCGGGCTGAGGCGTAAGCTCGGACCAACACGGACACTGCACGGACCAACTCGGCCAGCACACTTTTCTGGTGTTATCCCGGTTGGTCCGTGTTTGTCCGTGAGTATGCTGTGTGGCACGAGCGATAGGAGAAAGCGATGAGCGAAGCAAAGCCAGGGAGAAGCGAGACCGAGCACGTGGAGAAATCGGACGCCGAATGGAGGGAAGATCTCACACCGGAGCAGTATCGGGTGCTGAGGGAGAAGGGCACAGAGCGGCCGTTCACTGGCAGGTACTGGAACGAACACGCGGACGGAGTCTACCGGTGCGCGGCTTGTGGCAATCCACTCTTCGACGCCTCGACGAAGTTCGAATCGGGATCAGGGTGGCCGAGCTTTTCCGAGCCTGTCGAGAGCGGCCGCGTCGGAACCGAGGATGATCGCAGTCACTTCATGCGTCGCACGGAAGTGCACTGCGCGCGGTGCGGTGGGCATCTCGGGCACGTGTTCGACGACGGGCCGCAGCCGACTGGCCTCCGCTACTGCATCAACTCGGCGTCGCTCGATCTGGAGAAGGACGCGAAGTAGGATTCTCGGGCCTAGCCACGAGAGCGCGTGTGGTGCATCGTAGGCGCTGCCTGAGCGAAGGAAGCGCCGATGCAGGGACTGATGATGGACGTGCCGCTCACGATCCCGCTGATCGTGCGACACGCGGAAGCGCTCCACGGCAACAAGATCGTTGCGAGCCGATTGCCCGATCGGAGCGTGCGTCATCTGACCTACGCTGAGGTACTCGGACGCGCGCGTCGTCTCGCCGGCGCGCTTCGCACGCTCGGAATACAGCGGGGCGACCGCGTGGCGACGTTCTGCTGGAATCATCATCAACACGTCGAAACCTATTTCGCGGCGCCCTGCATGGGCGCCGTCGTGCATACACTCAACATCCGACTCGGCGCGGAGGAGCTCTCCTACATAGCGAACCACGCGGGCGATAGCGTTGTGATCGTCGACCGCGTGCTACTCCCGGCATTCGAGCGATTCCGCGACCGCCTGACGAGCGTGCGCGAAGTGATCGTCGTCGATGGGGACGGCGAGGGTCCGGCCGGGGCGCTCGATTATGAATCGCTCATCGCGGAAGCAGAGCCCGATGCGTTCGAGGAAGTCATCGACGAGCGTGACGCCGCCGCGATGTGCTATACGAGCGGCACGACCGGTCGCCCGCGTGGCGTCGTCTACTCCCATCGATCGCAGATCCTCCATACGCTCGTGGTGCTTCAGCCGGTGTGTCTCGGGCTCTCCGAGCGAGACACCGTGCTGCCGGTGGTGCCGATGTTTCACGCGAATGCGTGGGGCGTGCCGTACGCGGCAACGCTCGCTGGAGCAAACCAGGTGCACGCCGGTCCCTATCTCGATCCGCGCAGCTTGCTCGAGCTGCTCTCGACCGAGCGCGTGACCGGAACGATGGGCGTGCCGACGATCTGGATGGGGATTCTGCAGGAGCTCGACCGCACCCCCGGCGCCTATGATCTGTCGACGCTGCGCAATGTGATGATCGGTGGCGCGGCCGTTCCCGAATCATTGATTCGAGCGTTCGCGGAACGACACGGCATCGCCATCACGCAAGGATGGGGAATGACGGAGACGTCGCCTGTCGGCAGCATGTCGACACTCACGAGCGAGCTCGCCGAGCGGGACGCCGATGTGCAGTATGCATATCAGGCGCGTGCCGGACGTCCATTGCCGCTCTTCGAAGTCCGCGTACGCGACGACGACGGCGTGCATGCCTGGGATGACAACGGCATGGCCGAGCTCGAAGTGAGGGCACCGTGGGTCGCCGCGTCGTACTACCACGCGCCCGAAACGAGCGATCGCTTCACCGAGGACGGCTGGTTCAAGACCGGCGACATGGCCAGCATCGATGCGCGGGGCTACATCGCGATCCGCGATCGCGCAAAGGATGTGATCAAGTCCGGCGGTGAGTGGATCAGCTCTGTGGCTCTCGAGAATGCCATCATGGGAATGCCCGCGGTGGCCGAAGCGACGGTCGTCGGCATCGCGCATGCGCGATGGGACGAGCGGCCGCTGGCGCTGGTCGTGTTGCGCGAGGGCGCAACCTGCACGCTCGAGGCGATTCGGGCGCACCTCGGGCCGCAGTTCCCGAAGTGGTGGTTGCCCGACGCCGTGGAGTTCGTCGCGGCCATTCCGAAGACGAGCGTCGGAAAGTTCCAGAAGCGCGAGATCCGCCATCGGTACCGGGATTACTTTGCTCACGTCGACTCTTCCGCGACGACCACGTCCGAGCCGAGCCTCGCGCCGCCTGTCGCCGCCGGGAAACCTGCATAACGCCTAACGATTAGCGCGCTCATCCGATGCTTCGATACGTTTTTCGCGGCGGCCGTGCCGCGCTGGTCCTCCTGTTTGCCGCGACCGATGCCGCGTCCGCACAAGCGCCTACTCCAGCCCGTCCGCTGACCATGGCACGGCGCTCACCCGTTTACGCGCCGCATGGAGTGGCGGCGACGAGTCAGCCGCTGGCGACGGAAGCAGCGCTCTCGGTGCTTCAACACGGCGGCAACGCGATCGATGCGGCCGTCACCGCGGCGGCGGTGCTCTCGGTCGTCGAGCCGATGATGACCGGCATCGGTGGCGACATGTTCGCGATCGTGTGGTCGGCGAAAGAGAAACGTCTCGTCGCCCTGAACGCGAGCGGACGTGCTGGCGCGCTCATGACGCGCGACGAGCTCCTGAGACGCGGCCGGACGCATGTCGTTGGCCGGAGCGCGGAGTCGATCACGGTGCCGGGCGCGCTCGCGGGATGGCAGACGTTGCTGTCGCGGTACGGCACGATGACGTTGGCGAAAGCCATTCAGCCCGCGATTCGTTATGCAGACGAAGGGTTTCCGGTGACACCGGTGATCTCGCAGGATTGGGAAGGTGCGGCGGACGTGCTTCAGCGAGACGAGGGCGCGCGAGCGACGTTCCTGATTCCCGACGGCGGATCGCGGCGCGCGCCACATGCCGGCGACTGGTTTCGCAATCCCGACTACGCGCAGACGCTGCGCGCGATCGCGAAGGGCGGAACGCGCGCTTTTTACGATGGCCCGTTAGGCGAGAAGCTGGTCGCTCGGGTCCACGAGCTCGGCGGGTTCCTCACGATGGATGATCTCCGCAAGAACGAGCCGACATGGGTGACGCCGATCTCCGTCGACTTCAAGGGATACCGGATCTGGGAGCTCCCGCCCAATAACCAGGGCATTGCGTCGCTCGAGATGCTCAAAATGCTCGAGCCGTACGACCTGCCGGCGCTCGGCCACAACTCGAGCGCATATTTGCATCTCCTCATCGAGGCGAAGAAGCTCGCCTACGCCGATCTCGCCCGATACGTCGGTGACGCGGACCACCTGACGGTGCCGCCCAGCTATCTGCTGTCCGACAAGTTCATCGCCGAGCGGCGAAGTCACATCGATCGCACGCACGCAGCGACGCACGTGGATCCCGGGCCAGCGCTGACGTCGAGTGAGACGATCTATCTGACAGTGGCGGACAGGGCCGGGAACATGGTGTCGTTCATCAATAGTCTGTTCGACGAGTTCGGATCGGGTGTCGTCGTGCCGGGGATGGGATTCGCCCTGCAGGATCGCGGCGCCGGTTTCACTCTCGACCCCGGCCTTCCAAACACGGTGGCGCCGGGAAAGCGGCCATTCCACACGTTGATTCCCGGCTTCGTGACGAAGCCCGCAGCGAATCCGCAGCCGGACGGCCGCGGCGACGAGCCGTGGATGAGCTTTGGCCTGATGGGCGGTGCGATGCAGGCGCAAGGGCACGTTCAGTTTTTGCTCAATCTCCTTGTGTTCGGCATGGACGTTCAGCAGTCGATGGACGCGGCGCGGTTCCGTCACATGGAGGGCACGCACGTGTTGCTCGAGGCGCCGATCACCGATAGCGTGCGGACCGCGCTCACGGCGCTCGGCCACCTGATCATCCCAACGCACGGCCTGCAATTCGGCGGGAGTCAGGCGATCATCAAGCTTCCGCGCGGCTATATGGCCGGGTCGGATCCGAGGAAGGATGGGTACGCTGCAGGATATTGAGCTGGGTCACGCAAGCACCTAACGCCACTTTAGCCTCTCCACGATGCCCGCATCCTCTTCTTTGGCGCCTGACGAGCGGCTTCGTGTGCTCGCGGCGCAGCGTTGGCGCATCGCGCTGACGCTCACGGCGGTGATGATCGTCCTGTACTTCGGCTTCATTGTCCTCATCGCCTACGGACGTTCCGTACTGGCGATCCTGCTCGCGCCGGGGCTCACGGTGGGCATACTGCTTGGCGCGCTCGTGATCGTGATTTCGTGGTTGCTCACCTACGGGTACGTGCGCTGGGCCAATACGCGATACGATGTCGCGCTGCGTGAGTTGAGCAAGACAGCGACCGACGCCGGAGTGATTCGATGAGTACCACCGCCATCGGGCAGCCGAACTCCGTAGCGATCGTCTTCTTCATCCTCTTCATCCTCATCACGCTCGGCATCACCTACTGGGCGGCGCGACGCACGCGCACGACGGAGCACTTCTACGCGGCCGGACGCACAATCAGTCCCGGGCAAAACGGCTTTGCGCTCGCCGGCGATTACATGAGTGCCGCGTCGTTTCTCGGCATCGCGGGACTCGTCTCGACTACGGGCTTCGACGGTCTGATCTACTCGACGGGCTGGCTCGTCGGATGGCCCGTGGTCCTATTCCTCATCGCCGAGCCACTGCGGAATCTTGGGAAATACACCTTTGCTGATGTCGTCGCATTACGACTGAACCAGACGCCGGTCCGCATCGCGGCTGCCGTGGGGACGCTCGCGACGGTGATTCTCTATCTCATCGCGCAGATGGTTGGCGCGGGCGGCCTGATCAAACTGATGTTCGGCCTTTCATATGAGACGGCCATCGTCATCGTCGGCGTCGCAATGATCGCGTACGTGTTGTTCGGTGGGATGCTCGCGACGACCTGGGTGCAGATCGTGAAGGCCGCGCTGCTCCTTGCCGGCGCGTTTCTCCTCGCGCTGCTCGTACTCGCGCGCTTCCATTTCAATCCGGCCGCTCTCTTTGCGGCCGCGGCGACGAAGTATGGCGCGAGCGTTCTCAACCCGGGCAAGCTCGTTTCCAACCCGCTCGACACGATTTCCCTTGGGATGGCGCTCATGTTCGGCACCGCTGGGTTGCCGCACATCCTGATGCGATTCTACACCGTGCCCGATGCGCGCGCCGCACGCACGTCGGTGTTCTATGCGACGGGCCTGATCGGATTCTTCTATTTGCTCACTTTCGTACTGGGCTTCGGTGCGATGGTGTTCGTCGGCCCGGACGCGATCAAAGTCGTCGACAAGGGTGGCAACATGGCGGCGCCGCTGCTCGCTGAGTTCCTTGGCGGCACTCCATTCCTGGGATTCATCGCCGCAGTGGCATTCGCGACAATTCTCGCGGTGGTCGCTGGTCTGACGCTGTCCGGCGCGGCGGCACTCTCACACGACTTGTGGGTGAATGCGATGCATCGCGGCGAAGCGGATTCGCGCGAGGAACTGCGCGTCGCGCGCGTGGCGACGGTTGTCCTGGGCATCATCGCGATCGTTCTTGGCGTCACCTTCAAAGGTCAGAATGTGGCGTACATGGTGTCATTGGCATTTGCGATCGCGGCAAGTGGCAACTTCCCGGCGTTATTGATGTCGATCTTCTGGCGACGATTCACGACCGCGGGCGCGGTGGCGAGCATGTTATTCGGAACGCTCGCAACGCTGCTGCTCATTTATCTGTCGCCGACGATTCAGGTCGATATCCTGAAGCACACCTCGGCGTGGTTCCCGCTCAAGAATCCAGCGTTGCTGACGATTCCGTTATCGTTTGCGGTCGGCATCGTGGTATCGCTGCTCGGCGCTCAGGCGGGGGTTGACGATCGAGCGTATCATCGGCGGATGCATCTCGGCGAACTCTCGGCGGATCGTTGACCGTGTCAGAGACGCGTTCGTCCGCGGTTTCGCTTTTGGACGCGACGGCTGAGCCCCCCAAAGCCGAGAGTTAAAGGATTCGTCAGGGATGATGCAGAGGCATCGAGGTGCCTCCCTTCGCGGTGGTCCGGGAGTCATATTACCGGCGCCGCGCACCGCCGGCGGTACGACGGCCGCGGTCCCACCCGACGATCGACTGCACTCTCAGGAGGAGTAGATATGCGCAACACCATTCTGGCCATTGCACTCGCCGCCATTGCCTCGCCGCTCGGAGCTCAGGCAGCACAGCAGGCGGCCAAGGACAACGATCCGACGCACAAGGTCGCGGGCGGCATCAGCGCTGCCGGCTGGATGGGACGCATCGACCCACAGGCCGAGCGCCGCGGCATGAAGATCGAGGATGCGAAGTTCGTGTCGATGGGAAGCGGCTACCACGTCACGTCCGGACCCGCGGCGATCTACTGGAATCCGAAGGATGCCGCCAGAGGCAGTTACACGGTCAGCGCGTCGTTCACCCAGACGAAGGCGCCGATGCATCCCGAAGCGTACGGACTCTTTATAGGCGGGTCGAATTTGAATGATTCGACGCAGAGCTACGTGTACTTCGAGACGCGTGGCGATGGTAAGTATCTCATCAACCATCGCGCGGGGAACGACGTGCACAAGATCGTCGATTGGACCGAGACCGACGCGACGAACAAGCAGGATGCGGCCGGCAAGTCGACGAACGAGCTTGCGATTCGCGTGAGGCCGGATTCGGTGGACTTCCTCGCGAACGGTAAGGTCGTGAAGGCGTTCTCGAAGACAGAAATGCACAACTTCGCCGCCGAAGGGCAGACGGGCATCCGCGTGAACCACAACCTCGACGTACACGTCGATAAATTCCAGGTGAAGCACGGCAAGTAAGGCAGATCGTTAGGATGAGGGACAAAGAAGCCGATCGAAGGGGGGCGCGCTGCCATCGG
>DASXKV010000005.1 GCA_036496605.1 Gemmatimonadaceae bacterium
ACGGGCGCGGTGCCAGGCGCGGTGACGTCATCGTCAGGCGCGACGCGCGGGGACACTGCGCTTTGCGGCGCGTGACAGCGTTGGCGGATGGCGACGTTCGCGTGAGGCCGGATGCGCAGCATACTGCCGAGGAAGTCGTTCAACGCGCCGCGATCCTCGCTAAGTGCGACCTCGTCGACGTTGGAGGAAGCTGCTCTCCGATCGAGCGCCGTCCTCACGGCGCTCTGTCCATTCTACGCGCGATGCTTCGCGCTCCCAGATCGGTGAGCGAGCGATCATCGCGCGTGTTATATGTCTATGACTTCGCCGCCGCGCCGGTCAGCACGCCAGATTCGCCCGTGCACTTCAACGAGCTCACGCCTGACGAAATCCGTGACCGAGCCTCGATGCTGGTGATGGGAGGCGAGTCCACCATGGCGCCTAACGCCCACGATGCAGGCTGCGTCGTGGGCACGTTGTCTGGTCGCAACGTTTACCACGTATGGTATGTCCGCGGCGACGGCGCTCGCCTGCACGGCTTGCCGACTGATTGGCGGCCGCGAGGTCGAGTGCTGTTCTTGCACGGCGGATACACCGAGCCGGAGTTTCGTGCGCGCGGAATTCATTCCGCTGCCTTACGATGGCTGCTCGCGCGCGAACGGGCGTGCGAGACCGCCCACGCGATCGGGGTTGTGAATGCTGATAACGTTCCCGCGCAACGTGCCGTGGAGTCGGTCGGGTTCCGTGCCGTCGGTCGCGTCACATGACTGAAGGTCTGTCGTCGCGGCCGCGAACGCCCGTACTCGAGAAGCGTTCGCTACAGCTTTCCGCCACAGACGCGGCGCGGCTGATCCGTGATGCAGTTGCCGCGGGCGGCGAGATGTGGGTGAGCGGCTCCGGCGGAAGCATGCATCCCACCATTCGCCACCTCGATCCGGTGCTCGTCGCGCCTGTCACTCGCCGTGTGCGGCGCGGTGACGTGGTGCTGGTGCCCCTTGGGCCTCGCTTGATGCTGCATCGCGTGGTGGATGTTCGTGGCGACATCGTGCTGACGCGGGGCGATGCTCGCCAACGAAACGATGCGCCGGTCGGGAGAAAGGAGGTGGTTGCGCGGGCTCTGGCCGTACGCCAACAACGTACGGTGACCACCCTGGTACCCACGTTGCGATTCGGGCTCGTGCCAGTGGTGCGCTTCCTGCTCTGTGAAGTGTACCGTCGCGCCCGATTATTGCGCGCGGCGCTGAGACGCAAGCATTGAGAACCTAACGAGCAGCAGCATGACGATATTGCCGCGGGGCGTTGGCTTCGCGACGGGGAAGGTCGTGTACCAAGGCGAGCTTTCGCTTCGCTTTGGTCGGCTCGTCATAGCGTTTCGGGGCGCCGAGCCATCCGACCGCTTCTCGATCGAAGACACGCACATACCCTTCGTCGTTCCCTCGAATACGCCGGCACAGGTGGATCTCACGTGTCGAATTGCGCCGATTCGGTCGCCAGACGGACCGATTGCGTTCTCCGCCGGACGCTCCTGGGATCTTTGGCGTGAAGCGGACGGCAGCGAGGACATTGTCTTCCGTGGCGGCGCCGAATTCGGCACGGACGCCTGGCATCTGCGGTTCGATTCGACATTCCGATCCGGGTCGCTGTCCGAAGCGCCCGTAATGCCAGACCGGTTCATCCGTGCCGACGGCTATCCGCTCCTCGAGTACATCGTCGCGCGCCAACTCGCTCGGCATGATGGCGCGCTGATCCATGCGAGCACGGCCATTGTCGAGGGCGGCGCATTCGTCTTCGTCGGGCACTCCGGGGCGGGGAAGTCGACGATGGCCGCAATTGCGGAGGGCGCCGGCGCAAAAATCCCAACCGACGATCGAACGATTCTCACCGCGGGCGACACGCCGATGGCGTGGGGAACGCCCTGGCACGGAAGCCTGGTGCGCAAGTCGCCGGACGGCGCGCCATTACGGTGCATTTATCTCTTACAGCAATCGCGCGAGAACCGGTGTGAGCCGCTTTCTCCCGGTCGGGCGGTGAAGGAGCTGTTCGTCCGACTGATCCAGCCACGACTGCACGGCGCGGAGATACAGCAAACGCTACACGTGCTCGAGTCGATCGTGGAGCGAGTGCCGGCGGCGGTGCTGCACTTCCGGCCGACGGAAGCCGCGTTCGACTTGGCGCTTAGTCATGCTGGCGCGTCGTGATGGTTCCTTCAACGCTGACGCCGATTGGCTCTGTTTTTGCGACACTGGACGCCCGATGATTTCGGGCTTCGTTGACAAGACCGTCGAGTACCGACGTCGCGATAACTATGTCTACCGCTTGACGGTAGGCGAGCACCTCCTCGTCGCTCTGCACGCTCAAAGTGATGAGCCGATTTACGCGCTGACGGTCACCGGGGCTGAGCTGTGGGAACGCCTCGCGGAGTGGTCGACGACCGATCAACTCACGGATGGGCTGGTCGCCGAATACGAGGTGACGTCGGAGGCCGCACGCGAGGACGTTCGTGAGTTCCTCGATCAGCTGGCACTGCTCAGCGCGCTCGAGACGCGCGGAGCGACTGCATGACCGCGATTCCGAAGATCTCGGCCGCCGTTATGCGGCAGCGCATGGTGGAGCGGGCCCGGCGCGAGCGCATTCCGCTCCAGGCGGACATCGAGATCATCGCGACGTGCAACTTCAAGTGCGTGCACTGCTACATCGCGCCGTGCGCGGAGCGCGAGGACGTGATGTCTCTCGCGCAGGCACAGATCGTTTTCGACAAGCTGCAAGCGGCCGGGACGCAGGCGGTTCTCCTGACCGGCGGCGAGGTGTTGACCCATAAGGAATTCCGGCAGATCTACCTTTCCGCCAAGCAGCATGGCTTCGACGTCTATATCAACACGAATGCGTACCTCATCGGCGAACGATGGGCGGATTTCCTCGCCGAATGGCCGCCGAGGGGGCTGTCGATCAGTCTGTATGGAATGAATCCGGAGTCGTACGAGAAGCTCACGGGAATTCCGAAAGCGTACGAGCGTGTGATGCGCGCGATCGACCTGCTCCTCGACCGAGGGATCAAGTTCGACTTGAAATGCCCCGCCATGACGATCACGGCGGAGGAATTACCGGCGATGCAGGCCTTCGCGAAGGCGAAGGGGATTCTCTTCCGTACGGATTACTCGATGATACCCCAGGAGAAAGGGGATACCGGACCGCTGCAGTTCCAGCTCGCGCCGCAGGACGTCATGACGCTGGAGCGGCGCATCGATCCGGACTTCAAGAGCTTCCGCGCCTACGCGAAGCCGAGGGTCGACGGTTCGACGACGGATTCAGTGTACAAGTGCGGTGCCGGCAAGACGTCGATGCACATCAACGTCCATGGTGGCGTCACCACCTGCTCGACGTCCCGTAAAGTCGTCGGCAACATCTTCGAGCAGCCGTTCGATGAGATCTGGGCGACGTTAGGCGGCAAGGTCGCGATGAAGTATCCCGCCGGCCACCCGTGCGCATCGTGTCAGTTCTCGCGTATCTGCGCCGGCTGTCCGGCGACGGTGGAGCAGCTGACGGGTCTGCCAACCGGTTACGTCCAGATGTACTGCAAGATGACCCATCAGCGCGCGCACGAGCTCGGATATCACCCGACGGGCGTGCCGCGCACCGTCACCGAGGGCATTCCGGCGCACGTCGTCACGCCGACGCGGAACGCGGCACGGATGCTCCCAGTACTGGCCTGATCATAACGAGATCCTAACGATTGAGGGACGCGACCCATGAAGCGCAGTCAGTACATCAAGCCATCGGTTTTGCAGCTCGATTTCACGACCGACGAAGAGGTTGTGAGTCTGTCCTCGTGCAAGTCGAACACGAGCTCAC
Source organism: Gemmatimonadaceae bacterium (assembly GCA_036496605.1). Lineage (NCBI taxonomy): Bacteria > Pseudomonadati > Gemmatimonadota > Gemmatimonadia > Gemmatimonadales > Gemmatimonadaceae > Gemmatimonadaceae bacterium. The sequence continues at coordinate 3,829 of DASXKV010000005.1, forward strand.
AGCAACAGACTATCCCGCATGGCCCCGGATCTGACTGTGGCTCCAGTTTTTGCAATTCGGTCTCGCCCTCGTGAGACGGCGATTCGCACGGAGCTCCGTCCGCTTCGTTCGTTGATTCGCAGGAACTGACAAAGACTCTCCCCTCATTTGGTGTGGAGGGTCACACGGGGCACAGTGATTGCACCCGAGGGTGCACCGAATTCGTTCACTCCTGACAAAGGAAAGTTTGATGCGGGCCTCGATTCTGCTGCGCACCGCGGCCACGGCCAGTGTGGTGGCGTTGACTCTTGCTGGCTGCGACTCGAATCCGACTCTAGTAACGCAGCCGCCTCTCAATCCGCATCTCGCCAACCCGGCGGACAGCGTCATCTCGACGCAAGGTAGCATTCGCGTCGTTTTCGTGGGATCCGTTAATCAGGCCACCGCGCTCGATCCCGGCAACTTCGTCGTCACGAACAATTGTACCGGCCTGCCCGTTCCAGGCTCACTTCGCTTCGTCGGCGACACACTCGTTTTCACACCCTCTCAAACGCTTCCATTCCTCACTGCACTGACGGTTCGCGTCCAAGGCGTCTTGGACGCCAGCGACAATGCGATGAAGCAGCCGGTGATCATCCACCTGCGAACGCAGAATCCGCCGGTCTCTGACGTCAGTTGGGCGCAACTCGCGAGCCCGACAAACGACTTCATTGCCGGCGTTTCGTTCGTCGACCCAGACTTCGGCTTCATCTCGACCATCACCGGTGGTGTTTATCGAACTGATAACGGTGGACAATCATTTGCCGCATTCTTCAAGAGTGCCGATGTCATTTCGACATTCGACATCCGGTTGGTGTCGAAGGACTCGATGTACATGGTCGGGGCGCCAAGCTTTGGCGGCACCAGGCTAGGCGCCACCGCCCTGTTCCGCTCCATCGATGGTGGCCATACGTTCGACACCGTCTTCACCGAAAACTCCGGGAACATGTTCTCCCTTTCGCTGCTCAAGCGAACGGGCGCGGCGCCGCTCATGGTCATGGGCGGCAGCATTGGATCCATGGTGGCTTGGCGCTTCGACCAACAGAATGATTCCATCGCGCGCTTCGGACCGGTCGGTGGTTCAGTGTTTGGTAACATGGCTGACATCTCGCCGAACGGCGCGAACGCGGCGCTTGTCGGTGTCCAGCTGACGGGACCGCAGTCGGGAATCGGCGTTGCCTATGGCTCGACCGATGGCGGTCGCACCTACACGCCAATCACGCTCCCCGCGAACACGCACATACTCGACGGGCTAGGCTTCATCAACAACACCGACGCATTTCTTCTCGGCGACACGTCGGCGGTGCTGCGGGTGAACGTGACGACGGGCGCCGTAACGTCGTTAGGTGCCGCCAACGGAATTCCGCAGACCGAGTCGGATCCCGCGACCGGGTCTCTCACAGTCTATTTCTTCACGCGCGCCAGGTTCACGCCGGACGATCCCAACGTCGGCTGGATTATCGGCACGGTTGTGCGTCGCGTTCCAGGCCTACCGGATGTGCGCCGTGGCATCATTCTCATCACTCGCGACGGTGGGCAGACCTTCACTCGTCAGGCAGTGAGCAATGCTCCCGAAAATGGTCTCGGGTTCCCGGAACTGCGCGACATCTCAGTACTCAGTAAGAACTTCGCAGTCGTCGCCGGCGGCTCGGGTTTCATCGCGGCGCGGAAGTCCGATACGCAGAACTTCGCTCAGCTCTGCTCGTTCACGGCCCAGTAAGAGCAACGCGCCAATGAAATTCCATCGAACCACTCCACACACGCGCGCTGCCCGGTTGCTGGCGCTCGTCCTCGCGCTGGCGATGATTCCCGCAGTGCCCAGAGTCACCCGCGCCCAGCAGGTCGCCGGCGGCGACTTCGACATCTGCGATTACTGCGGGTCGCTCGTCGCGAACACGATGCATCTCGTGGGGCGGCCGGGGTTCGGCACGAACCTGGGGCAGTTCGTGCTCATCAATGGGGCCAACGACGCCCAGGACGTCGACCGTGACGGATGGACGGCTGGCGTGAACTTCACGAATCTGTACGTCCAGCAGGTCACCGACTTCACTAATCCTGCCCTCCCGTCGAATACGATCACCGCGAGCAATTTCGTGCTTGGCGGCTTTTTGAATCCGCTCAACAACGGATTTCAGAATTCCGTCAGCGTCTCGGTGAACATTCCGATCGGAACGCCGGCCGGTACGTACCGCGGAAGGGTGACGATCGCGGATTCGGTGCTCACGCCAGGGCTGAACCCAAATGGTGAGCAAACGCGCCTCGACTACTTCTATATCGAGGTCGAGGTGCTTCCGGTGCCGTCCGCGCAGCTCCTGCAGGGCGACACGGCGGCCAATCTCGACTCACTCGTCATCCGCGGACGCGCCGGCGATCGCGCGAGTGGTGTGGCGCGTGTGGCGAACACCGGCAACACGTCATTGACGAACGTCGCGCTTTCCGTCTCCGATCTGCGGTTGGAGAGCGCCGTCAACATCATCATTCCCTCATCCCGCATCACTGTCCAGCCGCCAAGCTTCTCGTCGATTGCGATGGGCGACACCGTGCGCGCGACGGTGACGGTGGACATTCCGAATGGAATTCTCGGCGGTCGGTACCGTGGAACGCTCACCATGCAATCGGCGGAAGCGCCTCCGATCGTTGTGCCGGTTGTCCTTATCGTCACCAGCACGCGTGGAATCCTCTTCGAGAACAACCCAGTTCGCAATGCGAATGGCGTCGCGCGCATCGCCTTCAACGCAGATCCGGGCACTGATTACGAAGTCGCCATTTTCGACATGAATGGCCTGATCGTGTTCATCGCGAAGGGCACGGTGTTCCCCGGGCTGGCGCCTAATGACTCGTTGGCCACAGCGGCACAACCTGGAACAGGCGCTGACTTCGCGGTGGCCGTCACCTGGCCACTGATCAATGACCGCGGCGAAGCCGTGGCGAGTGGTACCTATCTCGTGGTCGTCCAATCCATCGTCAACGGCCAACGGCAGCTCGCCCGCGACAAGCTCATCGTCATCCGGTAAGAGGACGTCGAATGTTACGCGCATCTCGTTACGCCTTGCTGCTTACACTGGCGTCGTCCGCTGCCCTTGCACAGACGGCGACGACGGGCCAGAAGCCGATTAGCACCGCTGGTGGCGACGCGGACAACGGCCTCTATGCCGCGACGCTTCTTTTGATGGGGATCACGCCTCGCGCGGTCGCGCTCGGCGAAGCCATGGGTGCCGTCGAGGGCGATCCAGGCTCGATGTGGTATAACGCCGCTGGCCTTGCACGCATCAGGACGAACTCCTTCATGGTCACCGGCCGCCAGGGCTTTGCCGACAGTCAGCTCGGTGGCGCGACCGTTACGTTCCCGACCGATATTGGAACTTTCGCCATCGCCGCGAGGGGACTGAACGAGGGCACGATCCAGCAGTCGTCGAATTACACTCTTGGTCCAAGCTGCCGCGCGTATCAGTTCAATCTGGAAGGAGGCGGTGCGCTCCAGCTCGCGACGCACTTCATGATCGGCGGGAGCTTGTTCTATGCGCAACAATCGTTATGCAATCAGGGCGCGGCGACAATCGGGTTGAACGCCGGTTTCCTGATGCCGGAGATCATCTGGGATCGGCTCGCCCTCGGCGCCGGTGTTCGCAACTGGGGAACGCGGGTGACCTTTGACTCGCTCAGCTCCAGCCCACCGTTGTTTGGCTATGCCTCGGCGGCCGTCGATCTGCTGCAGCACTCCAACCTGATGCAGACGCCCGTGCTCTTCGGAGGTCGCTCGATCATCGTCGACGCGAAGCTCGTCGGTCAGGTCAACTTCCCGTACAAGAACGAGATCTTTCCGGCCGCCGGTCTCGAGGCCACCGTGAACGGTCTGATCATCGGACGCGTCGGCTATCAATGGGGAGACGACAACCGCGCGGGTCTCTCGCTCGGTGCCGGCATCAACGTTGGTCAGTTCCGGCTCGAGTATGCCTTCCGGAACCGTCAGAACGCCGGTGCGCCGTTCTTCAGCTACGATCCCATCGGCGACGAGCACCACGTCAGCGCCACGCTGTTCTTCGGCGGGCCACAGTCCAATCAGCCGGTGGTGCCGGTGATCATCAACCAGCCGATCGACACCGCGGCGATCAATGCGGCAGTGCGCGATGCGGTGCAGAAAGAGCTCGCCGGTCTGCGCCCGTTGCTCGACAGCCTGCGGAACGCGCGCGTCGAAATTCAGCGCGTCGATACGACGGCGCTGATTTCGCGATACGTCGTTCCGATCCACTTCGATTTCGACTCGGCCGTCGTGCGAGAAGGAGATATGGCGACGCTGGGTCAGGTCGCCGAAGTAATTCGCCGTGCCTATCCGAATGCGCTCGTCACGATCGAAGGGTTCGCGGATCCCGCCGGCAGCCGTGAGTACAACATGCGGCTCTCGCGTCGCCGTGCCGAGGCAGTGAAGACGGTCATGGTAGCGCGCTTCAATCTCCCATCGGCACAGTTCCGCACGATTGGCTATGGTGAGCAATTCGAGCGACAGGTCGCGCCGGGAGCACGTCGCTCGGATCCGGGCGCCGAGGAGAATCGCCGCGTCACATTCACCATCGACGCAACGCGTCATTTCTGATGTAGGATCAACTAGAACTGTCGTGGCGAGAGGGGCGGGAGCGAGCGCATAGCGCGAGCGAGCCGCGAGCGCCAGCGAGCGGGACGAGGACGTTACGCGCCTCGTCCCGCATCGTAATTGTCATAGGCAGTACCGTTTGCGGCGCTTGGTCGTGCTCGGTTAAGATTCGCTCTCGAAACATCCTGCAGACATTACGGAGAACTCGTGCAGATATCGGTCGTTGGGACCGGCTACGTCGGCCTCGTCGTCGGCGCGTGCCTGGCTGAAACCGGCAATACGGTCTGGTGCGCTGACGTCGATCAAGGGAAGATCGAGGCGTTGAAGCAGAACGTCATTCCGATTTACGAACCGGGCCTCGACTCGCTCGTTGAGCGAAATCAGAAGGCCGGACGGCTGAACTTCACCACCGACGTTGCCGATTCGATACGCCGCAGCGACGTCGTGTTCATCGCGGTCGGTACGCCGCCTGACGAGGACGGCTCGGCTGATCTGCGCCACGTGCTCGCCGTCGCGGAGACGATCGGCAATTGCATGAAGCGCGAGATGGTGATCGTGACGAAGTCCACCGTCCCGGTTGGCACCGCGGCAAAGGTGGCGGACTGTGTCGGACGCTCGGCGCAGCATCCCTTCCACATGTGTAGCAACCCCGAGTTCCTCAAAGAGGGCGCGGCGGTCGACGATTTCATGTATCCCGACCGCGTCGTCCTCGGCGTCGACAGCGATCATGCGCGCAGTGTGATGGCCGAGCTCTATGCGCCATTCGTGCGCACCGGAAAGCCGATCATCTTCATGGACATCGCGTCGGCCGAGATGACGAAATATGCAGCAAACGCGATGCTTGCGACGCGCATTTCATTCATGAACGAGGTCGCGAACCTGTGCGAGCGCGTTGGCGCGAACGTCGACCTCGTCCGGAAGGGCATCGGCAGCGATTCGCGGATTGGACCGGCCTTTCTATTCCCCGGTCCTGGCTATGGTGGATCGTGCTTCCCGAAGGACGTGAAAGCACTCGTTAGGACCGCGCGCGACAACGGCGCCTGCTTGCGTGTCCTCGAGGCGGTCGAGACCGTGAATGACGACCAGAAACACCGGCTCTTCCAGAAGCTGCAGCACGCGCTCGGTGAGGAGCTGCGCGGATCGCGGATCGCGGTGTGGGGTCTCGCCTTCAAACCGCAAACGGACGACATGCGCGAGGCGCCAGCGCTCGCGCTCATTGAGGATCTACTCAATGCGGGAGCGGAGGTGGCGGCGCATGATCCGGTCGCGATGCCGGAAGCTCGGCGACGACTCGGCGGCCGCGTGACGTTCGCCGAAACAAGCTACGACGCGCTCAACGCCGCCGACGCGCTCGCGATCGTCACGGACTGGAACGAATATCGGCATCCGGACTTCGCGCGGATCAAGAGTGCGTTGCGGCGGGCGGTGATCGTCGATGGCCGGAATCTCTACTCGACGAGTAAGATGGCCGATCTCGGCTTCAAGTATCACTCGATTGGCCGCACGGTGCCGGGCGGGGGCGTGGCATGAGAGTCCTCATAACTGGTGCGGCTGGCTTTCTCGGATCCCATCTCACCGATCGCTTTCTGCGCGACGGCCACTCGGTCGTCGGACTCGACAATTTCGTCACCGGTAGCCCCGATAACATCGCGCACCTGACGGGAAACGATCGCTTTCAGTTCGTACGACACAACATTTCCGAGTACACGTATATCGCCGGCCCCCTCGATGGGGTGCTTCATTTTGCTTCGCCGGCGAGCCCCATCGATTATCTCGAGCTGCCCATTCAAACACTGAAGGTTGGGTCGCTCGGCACGCACAACGCGCTCGGTATCGCGAAGGCAAAGAAGGCGAGATTCTTCCTTGCGTCGACGTCGGAAGTCTATGGCGACCCGCTGGAGCATCCGCAGAAGGAGAGCTACTGGGGCAATGTGAATCCCATCGGTCCTCGCGGCGTGTACGACGAGGCGAAGCGCTTTTCCGAGGCGATCACGATGGCCTACCATCGGTATCACGGCCTCGACACGCGCATCGTGCGCATCTTCAACACCTATGGGCCGCGAATGCGTCCACGCGATGGACGCGTCGTGTCGAACTTCATCGTGCAGGCACTCAACGGCGAGGACCTGACGATTTACGGCGACGGCTCGCAGACGCGCAGCTTTTGTTACGTCGACGACGAGGTTGAGGGCATCTACCGGCTGTTCATGAACGGTGATTCGAATCCGACGAACATCGGCAATCCGACAGAGTTCACCGTGCGTCAGCTCGCCGAGATGGTCGTCGAGCTCACGAAGTCGTCAGCGACCATTATCGCCGAGCCGCTCCCCCAGGACGATCCCAAAGTGCGAAAGCCCGACATCACGCGCGCACGCACGATGTTGGGCTGGGAGCCGAAGGTCCCATTGCGAGACGGACTCGTTAGAACCATCGAATACTTCCGCGGCTTGATCGGCACCGAACGCATGAAGCCTCGGGTCCCATTGGCCACACGAAGCCATGTTGGAAGCGTCGCCTAACCTGCTTTCGCTCGCAAAGGAGCGATTCGCCGTGCGTGACTATCACGGCGCAGCACTTCTTTTGACTTCGCTGACGCAGGAGGGTCCGGCGTTCGCGGACGCTCTGAATCTGCTTGGCCTTTCGTTGGCGATGGTAGATCGCGCCACCGACGCCGTCGGCGCCTTCGATCAGGCGCTCCGCGTGAATCCGCGTTACGTGGAGGCCTATCTGAATCGGGCCGTCGTACTCAATCACCTCGGCAGGGAAATCGAAGCCCAGACCTCGATGGCGCGCGCCGCGGAGCTCGGAGCGGCGGACGAAAGCGGTTACCCGGCGGTGGTGGCTAACAAGCTCGCGAACGCGCACCTCTCACTTGGTCACGACTACCGGGCGGCGGGTTCGATTGAGTGTTCGATCGAGCAGTATCGTCGAGCGCTCGAGCTCAGGCCCCATTTCAACGACATCCGGCTCGCCCTGGGACGGGCGCTAGTCGAGTATGGTCGCTTCGAGGAGGCGGGCGCCGTTCTTGATGAAGTGTTGCATGACCGGCCTTCGTGGCTCGACGCCATGCTACTCCGGGGGTTGGCCGCTTATCTTCAGGGCGATCTTGACGCAGCGGGAACGATCTGGACTGAAGCCTCCATGCGGCATCCGGAGGAGCCGCGGCTGGAGATCTATCGAAGCATGCTCCTGCGTCGCCGCCAGGAACTCGGCAATGCCTGAGCGCAACTCTCGCCTTTCCTCCGGGTAGCACCAGCGATATGGTCGAACGCCTTTGGAGATACACAGCGGCAGTCTTGTTCTTGATCGTCGCCGTTGCGTGTCATCCTGATTTTGTGCTCAAGAACTACAACACGAACGCGGCGCTATTCCAGGCGGGCCTGCGGCAGTTCGAGCAACACAAGTGGGACAATGCGATCGCGGCCTTCGAGAAGCTCACGCTCGATCTGCCCGCTCGTGATTCACTCCTGCCGCGCTCGTACTGGTATCTCGCGACGGCGCATGAAAGGCAGGGCGAGCACCTTCTCGCCGCGCAGAGCTACTCGAAGCTCGTCGAGAGCTTCCCGGACGACAGTCTCTCCGACGACGCGGCGCTCGAGGCCGCTCGGAGTTACTGGAAGATGTGGCGCAAGCCGGCGCTCGATCCGACGTACGGCGAGACGGCACTCGCGACGTACAACACGTTGTTGGGGCTGTATCCCACGTCGCCTCTCGTGCCCGTCGCCACGAAGGAGCTCGCTGAGCTCGAGAACTGGTTCGCGATCAAGAACTATGAAACGGGCTTGTTCTATTTTCGCCGAAAGGCGTTCGACTCCGCGATCCTCTACTTCAAGGACGTCCTGCAGCGATGGCCGGACTCTCCTACGGCGCGACCGACGTCGATGAAGCTCGTCGAAGCCTATAAGGCGATTCGGTATCGTGAGGACGCCTCGGACCTCTGCACGCAGCTGCGGAAGAAATACGCGAACGACTCCGGCGTTAGGGACGTCTGCACTGGCATTCCAGACGCTCCGATACAGCCGACGACCTCCGCTGTGCCCTGAGCCGTGCGGCTCGGGATCTTCGGCGGCAGCTTCGATCCTCCGCACATCGGCCACCTCCTCGTGGCCACCGACGCCTTCGAGTCGTTGTCCCTCGACAAGCTCTTCTTCGTTCCTGCGGCCGTTCAACCGCTCAAGATGGGTGTGGCGTCGGCGGCGGCACATCAGCGACTGGCGATGGTACGATTGCTTGTCGGAGCCGACCCGCGCTTCGCCGTGGATTCGGTCGAAATCGACCGAGCCGGTTTATCTTACACAGTCGACACACTGGAGACATTCGCCCAACGGTTCCCCAAAGCCGAGCGGTTTTTCCTCATCGGTGAGGATGCGATGGCGGCTTTTGGAGCGTGGCGTGACCCACAGCGGATCCTGAAGCTTTCGAAGCTGGCGATTCTGCGACGTCGGGCCGCCGAGTCGGAGGGAACGAGCGGTCACGGGCAGGGAGGCGCGTCGGTCGATCCGACATCGAGTCTACCAGCCGGAACCATCGCCCTGCCGACGCGTCTGGTAGACGTGTCATCGACCGAGATTCGCGAGCGGATTCGCCAGGGCAAGTCGGTTCGAGGCTTCGTGCCGGAATCCGTCGCCGCATTCATCGAAACAGAGCGGTTGTACAGATAGAGGATAGCATGATCAAGGGACTCATCAGCGCGGTGTTGGGGACGCGCCATGATCGCGAGCGGCGGAAGATCCAGCCGATCGTGGACGAGATCAACGAGGAGTACGCGCGGCTACACGACGTTTCCGAGGAGGAGCTGCGCGGCCAGACCGAGAAGCTGCGCGGGATCATTCGCGAGCGAACGAGTGCGCTTGAAGCGCGCGTTGCCGAGCTTCGAGAACAGAAGCGCACGGCCGCCGATCCGACGGAGCGCGAGAAGATCGACGCCGAGCTGGGTGGCTCCGATGGGCGTGGCGGCGCCGAGGGCGACCTTCGTCGTGAGATCGCTGAAGTGCTCGACGAGATCCTCCCGGAGGCGTTCGCGACCGTGCGGGAAGCGTGTCGTCGTCTCCTCGGCACGAAGGTGATGGTCACCGGGCACGAGATGGCGTGGGACATGGTGCCGTACGACGTCCAGCTGATGGGCGGCATCGAGCTCCATTTGGGGAAGATCGCGGAGATGGCGACCGGCGAGGGCAAGACGCTCGTCGCGACGCTGCCGCTCTACCTCAACGCGCTACCCGGGAAGGGCTCGCACCTCGTCACGGTGAACTCGTATCTGGCGCGTCGCGACGCGCAGTGGATGGGTCACGTCTACACCTATCTCGGCCTAACGGTTGGGTGTATCGACGATACGGAGCCGGGAACGCCCGAGCGGCGCGCCGCGTACCTGAACGACATCACGTACGGCACGAACAACGAGTACGGCTTCGACTACCTTCGCGACAACATGGTCGTGTCGTTGGACCAGCGGGTTCAGCGCAGCCATACGTTCGCAATCGTCGACGAAGTGGACTCGGTGCTGATCGACGAAGCGCGGACGCCGCTGATCATCTCGGGCCCGGTCGGGAACGACAACGATCCGCTGTTCTTCGAGTTCAACAGCGGCGTCGAGCGGCTCGTTAGGCGACAGACGGAGCTCGTCAACACGCTCGTCGGTGAGGCGGAGCGCGACCTGGAGAAGGGAGACACTGCCGGCGGCGCGCTGAAGATGTACAAGGCGCAGCTCGGAAGTCCGAAGAACCGGCGGCTCTTCAAGCTCATGCAGGAGCCTGGCAACAAGACGCTCGTGCAGAAGATGGAGCTCGATCACATCGCGGATCGCCGGCTCCCCGCCAGCAAGCAGCAGTACCGCGACACGGAAGACGACTTGCTCTACGTCCTCGACGAGAAGGGTCACCAGGTACACCTCACCGATCGCGGCGTCGATTTCATGTCGCCGGGCGATCACGAGGCGTTCGTGCTCCCCGATATCTCGCTCGAGACGCACCACGTCGATCACGACACGTCGCTCACCCCCGAGGAGCGCCTCGAGGCACGGAAGAAGCTCGAGGCGGAGTACGCGCAGAAGAGTGAGCGTTTACACATCGTTCACCAGCTGCTGCGCGCCCACGCGCTCTACGAGAAGGACGTGAATTACGTCGTCCAGGAGGGCGAAGTCCTGATCGTCGACGAGTTCACCGGTCGAACGATGCCGGGGCGTCGCTGGTCCGAAGGTTTGCACCAGGCGGTCGAGGCAAAGGAAGGAGTGAATGTGAAGGGTGAGACGCAGACCATGGCGACCATCACCATTCAGAACTACTTCCGCATGTACAACAAGCTCGCGGGCATGACCGGCACCGCGGAGACGGAGGAGAACGAATTCTTCCAGATCTACAGCCTGGAAGTCGCCGTCATCCCGACGAACAAGCCCGTGGTGCGCGACGACCGGCACGATTGGGTCTACAAGACCCGGCGCGAGAAGTACAACGCGATCCTCGAGGAGACGCGGCGGCTCCACGGACTCAATTATCCAGTGCTCATCGGCACGACGAGCGTCGACGCGTCGGAGACACTTGCGCGCATGTTCCAGCGTGCTGGTCTCAAGCACAACGTGCTCAACGCGAAGTACCACCAGCGCGAGGCCGAGATCGTCGCTGGCGCGGGTCAGCCCGGCGCGGTCACGATTGCGACGAACATGGCGGGACGCGGTACCGACATCAAACTCGGTCCGGGCGTCACCGAGTCGAGGCCGTCGACGATCAAGGATCCGGAAGGGAAGGACGTCGAGATCAGTGAAGACGGCGGCTTGCACATCATCGGCTCCGAGCGGCACGAGTCGCGGCGCATCGATCGCCAGTTGCGCGGCCGATCGGGACGCCAGGGCGACCCGGGCGCGTCGCAATTCTTCCTGTCGCTCGAAGATGACCTGATGCGCATCTTCGGCTCGGAGCGCATCGCCCGGCTCATGGATCGCCTCGGCGCGCAGGAGGGTGAGGTGCTCACGCATCCGCTCATCACGCGCTCGATCGAGCAAGCGCAGAAGCGTGTCGAGCTACAGAATTTCCAGGCTCGTAAGCGGCTGCTGGAGTACGACGACGTCATGAACCAGCAGCGTGAGGTGATCTATTCGCTGCGCAGCTTCGCACTCGAAGGCGGCGAGGAGCTGAAGGGCGAAGCGCAGAAGATGATCGACAAGGCGGTGACGCAGCGCGTCGACACCGCGCTCGCCGAGTACGAGAATGCGACCGAGTGGGACCTGCCGTTCCTCGAGCAGGACTTGCTCATGCATTACATGCTGCGCGTGCCGGCGTTCGAGAACGCCGATCACCGGCCGACGAGTTTAGAAGACGCTCAAGAAATGACGCGGGTTGCGGCGCGGCAGGCATTCGTCGCCAAGCTCGCGCAGCTCGACCAGACGAAGGACGAGGCCGGCAAGGGCTACGGCGACCGGCTCCTCTCGCTCGTTATGCTGAACGTGCTGGACGAGAAGTGGAAGGATCACCTCTACGACCTCGACCAGCTGCGCAATTCGATCGGCTACCGCTCGTGGGGCCAGCAGGATCCGCTCATCGAGTACAAGCGCGAAGCGTACTCGATGTTCGTCGATCTCATGAACGACGTCTACAGCACGTTTACGGAGCGCTTCCTCAAGGTGCAGCTGATGTTCGAGCCGCCGGTTCCCGAGCTCATCGCCCAGCGGAGCGGCGCGGGCGACGGCGGCAAGCCCAAGAAACGCTACAACGCGTTGGGCATCCTCGAGGACATCCCCGAAGAGACCGTCGAGAGCACGAATGGCGACGGAAACGGAAACGGCACGGGACCCGACGAAGTCATGGACATCGCCGCTGACGAGCCGCCGAAGAAAGACGTCGTCGCGCGACGCGATCCGCTCGTCGTCGGCGCGGGACGAACGCGATCTCTGAACTCCACGCCGGTGCCGGCGAACGTCGATTGGACGAACGTCGGACGCAACGATCCGTGTCCCTGCGGGTCAGGGAAGAAATTCAAGAAGTGCCACGGCGCCACACTTTGATGACGCCCTCCGCGGTCGCACGTGATACCGATCAGCGTCTGCACGTCAGCGTGATCGAGATCACGAGCAAATTTCCGCGGAGGATGCATCAATGGCTGGCCAGCTTCGTTCGAAAACATTAACTATTCGGGAACTACCTCGATCCGAACGGCCGCGTGAGCGTCTGATTGACTTGGGGGCGCAAGCTCTCAGCTCTGCGGAGCTCCTCGCGATCGTCCTCGGGTCGGGTGGCCTCGGCAGGACCGCGCTCCAGATTGGCCAGAGCGTCCTGGCGGGCGCAGGCGGATCGCTTCGTCGCATTGCGATGCAGCCAGTGGCCGCACTGACGTCCATGACGGGGGTGGGTACCGCAAGGGCGGCGACAGTCCATGCCGCTTTGGAACTTGGTCGCCGAATGGCCGCGGAATCGAGGGAGGATGGTGCGCCCGTGCGCTCGCCTCGGGACGTGGTCGGACTTTTCGCCGCGCGCTTGGAAGATCTTCCGGTCGAGGAATTCCACGTCGCGGTACTGGATTCGCAGCATCGGCTGGAGCGAGACATCATGGTCACGCGGGGTATACTCAATTCGTCGCTCGTTCATCCACGTGAGGTGTTTCGCGAGGCGATTGCCGAGCGGGCCGCGGCCATCATCCTCGTTCACAATCATCCGAGCGGCGATCCGACGCCGTCCGCCGATGATCGCGTCGTGACGGAACAGCTCGTCGCGGCCGGTCGTTTACTGGACATTCCCGTGCACGACCACATCATCGTCGGACGAGGACGATACACGAGCTTCGCGGAGGCGGGTCTGCTGTGACGGCAACGGCACCGGTTGGCGAGAAACGGAGCGGGGAATTCCTCCCCGGTTGGCGCGAGGACGAGCACCCACTGCACGACAAGCTCGATCGCGACTTGCTCGCGCGCGCCTATCGCTTCGGCGAGCAAGCCCATCGCGGCCAGGTACGAAATTCTGGCGAGCCGTTCATCAGCCACGCGGTGGAAGTCGCCAAGATTCTCGCCGATCTGCAACTCGATTCCACGACGGTCGCCTGCGGGCTATTGCATGACGTCGTCGAGGATACGAAGGTCGCGATCGCCGATGTCGATCGTGAGTTCGGGCGAGAGATCGCGAGCATCGTCGACGGGCTGACGAAGATCGCAAAGCTGCCGTCAGGCGGCTCGACACAGGATCGCCAGGTCGAGAGCTATCGAAAGCTTCTGCTGTCGATCGCGAAGGATGCTCGCGTCATCATCGTGAAGCTGGCCGACCGGCTGCACAACATGCGGACGCTCGACTTCTTATCGGAAGAAAAGCGGCGACGCATCGCGCAGGAGACCCGAGATCTGTACGCCCCACTCGCGCATCGCTTCGGTATGGCGAAGATGCGCTGGGAGCTCGAGGACCTGGCATTCAAGCACCTCGAAACGGAAGAATATCGTGCTCTTGCAAAGAAGGTGGCACAAAAACGGGGCGAGCGCGAAGCGCTCATCAAGCAGATGCGCGAGCCGCTCCAGAACGCGTTCACCCGCGCGGGAATCCCCAATGTGGACGCCACCGGTCGCCCGAAGCATCTGTGGTCGATCTACAAGAAGATGCAGCAGCGCCAGCGGCCCTACGAGGAGATCTATGATCTGCTCGCGATTCGTGTGCTCGTCGATTCCGTGCCGGACTGCTATCACGCGTTAGGCGTCGTGCACGACCAGTGGACACCGGTGCAGGAGCGCATCAAGGACTACATCGCGCAGCCGAAATCCAACGGCTATCAATCGCTGCACACGACGGTCTTCGGTCCCGGGCGGCAGTTGTACGAGATTCAGATTCGCACGCGCGATATGCACCGCACCGCGGACTTCGGCATCGCTGCGCACTGGCGTTACAAGGAGGACGCACCCGGCTCGGACGAGCTGGATCGGCACCTCACCTGGTTCCGTCAGGTGCTCGAGCTGCAGATGGACGCGAAGACGCCTGACGAGTTCCTCGAGTTCTTGAAGCTGGATCTCTATCAGGATGAGATCTTCGTCTTTACACCGACGGGCGACGTCATACAGCTGCCAAAAGGCGCGACGCCGATCGACTTTGCTTTTGCAGTCCACACGGAGATTGGTCTGCATTGCGCCGGCGCGAAGGTGAATGGCCGCATCGCGCCCCTTTCGCGCCCGCTGCGGAATTCGGAGACGGTCGAGATCATCACCGCGCCGACGGCAAAGCCGTCGCGCGACTGGCTTGCGCACGTCCGCACGGGTAGGGCGCGTCACAAGATTCGCCAAGTGATGCGGAAAGAGGCGCAGCAGTCGGCGACGAAGCTGGGTCAGGACATTCTCGACCGCGAGCTCAAGCGACGTCGGCTGGCCAAGATCGGCGATGATATGCTCGGCAAGGCCGCGCGTTCCCTCAGTCTCACCGACTCGACGCACCTTCTCGCGTCGATCGGGCAGGGCGACGTCAATGTTCTACAAGTTCTAAAGTTCGTCCACCCCGATCTCGAGACGAATCCCGAGGCCGCGAAGCCGAGCGCCCTCGAGCGCCTCGTCGACCGCGTGCGAGGCTCGAAGGGCGTTCGGATCCAGGGCGTGGACGGGCTGATGGTTCGATATGCCCAGTGCTGCCAGCCGGTCCCCGGCGACCCGGTCGTGGGCTACGTCACTCGTGGACGCGGCGTGAGTATTCACCGCGGTGATTGCCCGAACCTGCTGCTCCTGGCACACGAGCCCGAGCGCCGGCTCGAGATCGACTGGCAGGAAGCCGCAGGTGAGCGGTTCCTCGTGCGGCTCGCTCTCGAGGGCAATGACCGCCGCGGACTCTACGCCGACGTCGCGGCTGCCGTGAGCTCGACAGGCACCGACATCAAGAGCATGGACCTGCGGAGCACTGACGGCAAAATTGTCGGCTCCGTCCTCGTCGAGGTCGAGAACCTCGCGCACTTGCAGAAGATCATAAAGTCTGCTCGACGCGTAAAAGGCATCACAGAGGTGGCGCGCAGGGAGCGGCTGACCGCGGAATAGCAGGGTGTGGGATCCCGAAGCTGGGTGCGCGATGTTGAAGGAGCGCGTCGAAGACGGCGCGTCGAAGACGGCGCGTCGAAAGCAACGCGTCGAAAGCAGCGCGTCGAAAGCAGCGCGTCGAAAGGGGCGCGTCGAAAGGGGCGTGACGAAAACGGAATCGGGCGCAGCGCCTACGGCGCGCGCCCGATTTCCTTATTTGACGCAATTC